>NZ_SZWJ01000083.1:0-18951 GCF_012184455.1 Caulobacter sp. SSI4214
CAGGCGCGGCCAGCCTGACCTTCAATCCAGCCCTCGGCGTCGAGCGCGTCGTGGCGCTGGACCTTCAGCGCGTGGCGCCCAACCAGCTGGTCGGCCTGCTGCGCGACGTCACCGCCGAGCGCAACCGCGAGAGCGCTCTGGACCAGGCCCGCGCCGACGCCGAGGCGCTGGCCGCCGGCCGCGCGCGCTTCCTGGCCAATATGAGCCACGAGCTGCGCACGCCTCTGAACGCGATCATGGGCTTCTCCGACATCATGCGCGCCAAGATGTTCGGGCCGCTGACCGATCGCTACGCCGAGTACGCCGAGTTGATCCACGAAAGCGGCGGTCACCTGCTGGACCTGATCAACGACGTGCTGGACATGTCCAAGATCGAGGCCGAGCGCTTCGAGCTGCAGCGCGGCGTGTTCGACGCCCGCGAGGCGGTGCAGGCGGCGATGCGGCTGCTGCGCGTCCAGTCCGACACCGCCGGGGTCCAGCTGCGCGGCGTGCTGCCGCCCGGCGAGTTGGAGGTCGACGCCGATCGCCGCGCCTTGAAGCAGATCGTGCTGAACCTCGTCTCCAACGCCCTGAAATTCACGCCCCGCGGCGGCCAGGTGACGGTGACCGCGCACGGCTATGACGGGGTGCTGGAGATCGTCGTCGCCGACACCGGCGTCGGCATCAGTCCCGAGGATCTGGAGCGCCTGGGCCGTCCCTACGAGCAGGCCGGCGGTCCTGACCAGCGCGCCAGGGGCACGGGCCTGGGCCTGTCGCTGGTCCGCGCCTTCGCCAAGTTGCACGGCGGCGAGATGAGCATCGAAAGCCGCCTGGGCGCGGGCACCAGCGTCTCGGTGCGCCTGCCGGTGCTGCTGGCTCCGCTGAAACCCGCCGAGGCGACCGACGCCGCGAACACCGAGTCCCGCCCCGCGCCGACCGACGCCCCGAAGCCGGCGGCCAGCCTGGGCGACAACGTCATCGCCTTCGCCGCGCTGAGGCGGGACTGACCAGCTTTCCGAAGCGCGCTGTCCTAACGCAGAAAGGCCCGACCGGCCGCGAAGTCCCCGACCTCGACATAGGCGCGGCGAGTCATTTCGTCGCCGCGTCCGGGAAAGGCGAACTCGACGGTCACCGCCTCGCGGGGGTCCAGCTCCGACATCGCGTCGGCGACAGCCGTGGGGAAGCGGAACGCCAGGCCGGTCTTGGCGCCGACCGGCAGCAGGGTGGCCGGCGCCTCCTCGCGGGTTTCGGCGGTGAACACCAGGCTGGCGTTGCGCGGGGCGACCTTGGCGCTGAGGGCCCGGCCGCCGCGCGGATCGATATAGGGGCCCTGGGTGCGGTTGGTGTCGCGCACGATGATCCGGGCCGCGTAGGGGCGCTGGCCGTTCTCGAAGGTCGCCACGGCGGTCACGGCCTTGGCGCGTCCGGCCAGGCCGAACATCAGCCGATCGGCGCCGAAGGCCGACAGCTGCGACAGACGCCAGACGGGGATGGTCGCCGACACCGCCCGCTCGGCCTTCCAGGAGGCCACGTCGCCCGGATAGGTCATGGTCTGCATCTGGGCGTAGCCCTCGAACGCCTTCTTCACGCGGGTCGCGGCCGTCGTCAGGTCCGGTGAATTGCAGGCCGCGCCGTCGGCCTTGGCTCGGGCGCGCTGTTCGAGGGCCTGGACCTGCTGCTCGCTGGCGCCCGAGCGCAGGGTCGCGCCGCGCGCCTGGGCTCGCGCCGCGTCGAGAGCGGCGGAAATGGCGGGGGCGAAGAGGCGGCAGCGACCGTCGGCTGCCGTCATCAGGGTGCGCTCGTACAGCTGGTCGCCGGCGTTGGCGGCCATCGACGCGGCCGGCGCGGCCAGGGCCAAGAGGCCCAGCGCCGCCGCGATCCAGTGGCGCGCGCGACCTTTATGATGCTGAACGGACGTCATTGGCCTATGGGTGAAGCTCTTCGAGGAAGCGGGTTCTAGACGAGCCCGGGTTGCGGTTCGGTTATCATGCTACTTTCCACGGACATCTGGGTCGGGGCGCTGATCCGCCGGGCCGAGCTGGGCGGCGCCTTCGCCATGGTCGCCCGCAAGGGCGACGCCCGCGCCGGCGCCGTGCTGGTGAAGGTTGTCGACCGACGGGCCGGAACCGCGCGCCTCTACAGCGAGGCCACGCGCGGCGACGGCGAGCGCTTCTGGATGCAGCCGGTTCGGTCGGAATTCGAGCCCGACCTCGACGCCTATGCCCAGCGGGCGGCGCGGATCGACCCCGACCTCTGGGTGATCGAGATCGAGGACAAGGACGGCCGTCATTTCCTGACCGAGGCCGTCGAGGCCTGATTCATGTCTTTCAGGTGGAACACCTGTGGACGGCTCCACCCATGCGCGGCGTTAACTCTGTTCCTACACCGGACCTAAAGCGCGCCGGGGCATTCTGGGCGGGTTCCTGAAACGCGCCCGCCGCGACGCACAGCCAGTCCAGTATCCATCATGCTTTTCCTGATGAACGACGTCGTCCTCAGCTTCGACGCCAACGAACTGACGCCGCCGATGACGCGCGACCGGTTCGCGAAGCTTTCGCTGAACTATGTCTCGGAGCTTGGCCGGGAGCTGTTCGCGGCCGAGCCGCTGCTGCATCACAAGGACGTGGAAAAGGTCTCGCGTCTGGCGGCGCTGATGGTGCTGAAGGCGCCGGACATCAACGCGGCGCTGTTCGTAGCGCCCGGACGCGGCTGCCGCGTCGCGGACGTGCAAGTGCGTTACGCCCAGCTCGGCATCGAGGTCATGGGCACGCTACTGGAGCGCCAGAAGTCCGGCGCCCTGACCAATCTCGAAGCCGATCGGCAGGTCTGGCGGCGACTGGCCGCCTGACGCCGTCGTCCGGCGCTTGCGTTCGATTCGCGCTTACGAGCCGACGAACGTCATCATCCAACTGAGCACGACCGCCAGGGCCGTCAGGCCGGCCAGCGTGAGGCCGATGCACAGGGCGCTGCCAGCGGGGTGTTGCCGGCCGTGAGCACGATGATGGTCAAGCAGGGCCATATTTCCATTTCCTCCATCCGCTCGACGATCTGACGCCGTCGATGCGCGATCCGGGAAGCATGACTCCAAACCCACTCTTCGAATAGGGGTATTTTGACGCATTCCTCGGCGTCATTTGCCCGCGAAAGCGGCTTGGTGTTCGGAACTTCATCGAACCGTCGCCGATCCGACAAGCACGCTCGTTACCCCGCGCCGAAGTTCAATTGCTCGGGGCGTCCGATGAAACTGTTGTCTACCGTGGCTTGGGGCGTGCTCGCCCTGGCGATCTCCAGCCAAGTCCAGGCCCGCGAAGCCGCTCCGGCCGCCGCGCCCGAGACGGCGGAGACTCAGGTCGACACCATCGTCGTCACCGGCACTCGCCGGGTCGATCGCACCGCCTTCGAATCGACCGCGCCGGTCGACGTGGTCAGCCAGGAGGCGCTGAAGAGCATCGTCTCCGACGAGATCATGGACAAGCTGGCGGCGACGACCCCGTCGTTCAACGTCCAGCGCCTGCCGGCCGCCGATGGCCAGGCCTTCGTGCGTCCCGCCACCCTGCGCGGCCTCTCGCCCGACCAGACCCTGGTGCTGGTCAACGGCAAGCGCCGCCACCGCTCGGCGGTGCTGGGCGGACGCGGTCAGCAGGGCGTCGACCTGGCCGCGCTCGGGACCAGCGGCATCGACCGCATCGAGGTGCTGCGCGACGGCGCCTCGGCCCAGTACGGCTCGGACGCCATCGCCGGCGTCATCAACATCATCCTGTCGGACAAGACCGGCTTCGACGGCTACGCCCAGACCGGCCGCTACTACGCCGGCGATGGCCAGAAGACCGAGGTCGGCGCGCGCTACGGCGTCAAGCTGGGCGACAAGGGCGGCGTGCTGGTCGGCGCGATCGACTACACCAACGCCGACGCCACTTCGCGCACCCGCCAGCGTCCGGACGCCATCGCCTTCCAGGCGGCCAATCCCGGCATCAAGGTTCCCAACCCCGTGCAGCGCTGGGGCCAGCCCGACCGTGAAGTCTGGCGCGGCTCGCTGAACCTGACCCTGCCGATCACCGACGCGGTCGAGGCCTATGGCTTCGCCACCTATAGCGACCTGCACGGCGTCACCGACTTCAACTGGCGCAACCCGTCCAACGACACCTCGTACAAGACCAGCCCGGTCTTCCCCGGCTGGTCGCTCAACCAGCTCTATCCGGCCGGCTTCTCGCCGAAGTTCGGTCAGGACGAGACCAACGCCTCGGTCAACGGCGGCGTGCGCGGCGACGCGCTGGGCTGGGCCTGGGACCTGTCGGCCGGCTGGGGTCGTGACAAGGTCGACTATTTCCTGAAGAACAGCATCAACGCCTCGTTCGGTCCGCAGTCGCCGACCCGCTTCGACGACGGCTCGCTGATCCAGCAGGAAGAGACGGCCAATTTCGACGTCTCGCGTCCGCTGGACCTGCCGACCCTGGCCAAGCCGGCCAACCTGGCCCTCGGCCTGGAGGCCCGCAAGGAGACCTACAAGATCGAAGCGGGCGACCGCTATTCGTGGGACGTCGGCCCCGGCGCGCCGGCCGGTCTGCCCAGCGGCTCGAACGGCTTCCCGGGCTACGCGCCCAGCCAGGCCGGTTCCTGGAACCAGACCAGCTACGCGGCTTATGGCGATCTCGACCTTCCGTTCAGCGAACGGTTCGACGTCGATCTGGCCGTGCGCCACGAGCACTTCTCCGAGTTTGGCGACACCACCGACGGCAAGGTGGCCGCGCGCTGGGAGTTCGCTCCGGGCTTCGCGTTCCGCGGCGCCGCCTCGACCGGCTTCCGCGCCCCGACGGCGGGTCAGATCAACAACACCCGCACCTCGCAGGGCCTGAACACCACGACCCTGCTGCTGTTCACCTCGGGCCGCCTGTCGCCGGTCAATCCGATCTCGGTCGCGCTCGGCGGCAAGCCGCTGAAGCCGGAGACTTCGCGAAACTATTCGTTCGGCTTCGTCTTCCGGCATGAAGGCGTGACCGGCTCGATCGACTATTACCACATCGACGTCGACGACCGCTTCGCCGTGTCGCCGAACTTCCCGGTGTCGAGCGACCTGCGGGCGCAACTGGTGGCGGCGGGGATCCCCGGCGCCGACAGCCTGACGACGGTCAGCTACTTCACCAACTCGTTCGACACCACCACCCAGGGCGTCGACGCCGTGGTCTCGTGGCGCGGCGCGTTCTGGGGCGGCCATGGCGGTCTGACGGCGGCCTGGAACTGGAACGACACCCAGGTGACCCGCTCCAAGGCCACCGAGGTCTCGCGCCTGGCCCGGATCAACATCCAGGACGGCCTCCCGGAACACGCCGCCAATCTCAGCTTCGACTATGCGCGCGGTCCGATCAGCGGGCTGGTCCGCGTCCGCTGGTCGGGCCGATGGACCGACGCCCAGCAAAACGGCGCGGCCGACCTCATCCAGACCTTCGGGGCCAAGACGCTGGTCGACCTGTCGGTCAGCGCCCAGCTGACCTCGGCGCTGAAGCTGACCGTGGGCGCCGAGAACCTCTTCGACACCTATCCGGACGAAGCGACGTTCCAGGCCTCGCGCGGCCTGATCTACTCGCGCAACGCCCCCTACGACACCGATGGCGGCCTCTGGTACGCGCGTCTGTCGGCCAAGTTCTAAAGGGCCGCGACGCGGCGGAAGGTGACAAAACGGGCGCGGGAAGCTAACCCCGCGCCCATGACCTCTCCCACCGCTCTTCAGGCCGCCCGTCGGCGCACCTTCGCCATCATCAGTCACCCCGACGCCGGCAAGACGACCCTGACGGAAAACATCCTGCTGGCCGGCGGGGCGATCCGGGCCGCCGGCGCGGTGCGCGCGCGGGGCGAGAATCGCCGCACCCGGTCGGACTGGATGAAGATCGAGCGCGAGCGCGGCATCTCGGTCAGCGCCTCGGTCATGACGTTCGACCATGACGGCAAGATGTTCAACCTGCTGGACACGCCGGGCCACGAGGACTTCTCAGAAGACACCTATCGCACCCTGACCGCCGCCGACGCGGCCATCATGGTGCTGGACGCCGCCAAGGGCATCGAGCCCCAGACCCTGAAGCTGTTCGAGGTCTGCCGCCTGCGCGACATCCCGATCATCACCTTCATCAACAAGATGGACCGCGAGGCCCAGGACCCGATCGAGCTCTTGGACGAGATCGCCTCGAAGCTGGCTCTGGATCCGGCGCCGCTGTACTGGCCGGCCGGTTCGGGCGGGCGCTTCAAGGGGATGCTGGACTTGCGCGAGGGCGCGTTCATCCCCTACGCCAAGCGGACCGGCGGCGCGGCCGACGACGAGGGCCATCCCGAGCCGGTCGCCTTCGACGGCAACTCGATCAGCCAGTTCCTGGAAGACGCCGAGAAGGCCGAGCTGGAAGAGCAGGCCGAGCTGGTCGGCGGCGGCTACCCGTCGTTCGACCTCCAGTCGTTCCTGGAAGGTCACATGACGCCGGTGTTCTTCGGCTCGGCCCTGCGCCACTTCGGGGTCAAGCAGCTCTTGGCCGGCATCGGCGCCTACGCCCCCGCGCCCAAGACCATGAAGGCCGAGAAGGGCGGCGAGCCGGCCGAGGTCGAACCCGGCGACAAGGAGGTCTCGGGCTTCGTGTTCAAGGTCCAGGCCAACATGGACCCCAACCACCGCGACCGCATCGCCATGCTGCGCCTGACCAGCGGCAAGTTCACGCGCGGCATGAAGCTGAAGGCCCAGAACACCGGCCGCCAGATGAGCGTCAACGCGCCGATCATGTTCTTCGCCTCCGACCGCGAGCTGGCCGAGGAGGCCTATGCCGGCGACGTCATCGGCATCCCGAACCACGGCGTGCTGCGGGTGGGCGACAGCCTGTCGGAGAGCGGCCTGCTGCGCTTCGCCGGCCTGCCCAACTTCGCGCCGGAAATCCTGCGCCGCGTGCGGGTCAAGGACCCGCTGAAGGCCAAGCACCTGAAGAAGGCGCTCGAAGGCCTGGCCGAGGAGGGCGTCACCCAGCTGTTCAGGCCGATGATCGGCAGCGACTTCATCGTCGGCGCCGTGGGCCAGCTGCAGTTCGAGGTCATGGCCGACCGCCTGGCCAACGAGTACCAGCTGGAAGTGATCTTCGAGAACAGCCCCTATGCCGAGGCCCGCTGGCTGGTCGGCGACCGCGCCGACGTCGAGGACTTCGTGAGCAAGCACAAGTCGGCCATGGGCCAGGACATCGACGAGGCCCCGGTCTTCCTGGGCAAGAGCGCGTGGGAGATCGGCTATGTCGCCGAGAAGTACCCGAAGGTCCGCTTCGAGCGGACGAAGGAGCGGGCGTAGGGGGGGGGCGTCAGGGGGGCAAGTCTCGCGCCGGAGAGTGGACGCTCTGAGGGGGCGAGGCGGGGGATCGCGGACGCCCCGAAAGTTAGGCTTGACCGATGAGCGATAAGCCTCGAGGTGCATCGAGGACGGGAGATTTCGCATGGACGCGGCGCTAAAACTGCAAACGTTCGCGCGTCGCACCTGTATGGAGCGGTTCGACCATTGGGCCGACATCTATTCGCTGATGGTACGGGGCGACCGTGATCGAGACGGGCCCGACTACACGGATGAGGCCTATGCGGTCTTTCCTCGCTATAATGTCGCACAGACGGTGCTCGACCATATTGAGACGCTAGACGCCGACGCGCTTCCCGACTGCGAACAACTTCGCACGCTTCTCGTCCATCTCGCGCGCAATGCGACCTCGGATCGAACAAGACCGATGGCAAACCCAATCCAGCAACGCGCTATGGCGGACGAGCGCGAGGCCCTGGCGTCGCTCTTCATGAGCGTGACGGCGTCGGAACTGGCCCAGGTGAAGCCGCTATTCTACCGCCGCGTTCTAGATGCTAGGGCGGTCCATCAATGGCGTGAGGCGATCGCAGCGACTTGGGGAGCCCCCAACGGGTATTGGTATCCGCTTTCCGAAAAGACCCATGCTTCCCTTGTGGCCCTAGAGTTGGACCGTGTCGACGACGTCCAATTGCAGGCGCGGATCAAGAAGTTCTTTTCCACGAACGCCGTTAGGCGGGTGATCGAGCTTCGCGAATACGACGAGAGCTACGAGCTAGACGGAGCGGCGGCAGTGCTCTCCTACACGGGCGCAGAGGGCTTCTGGACCGCTCCTGGAAATGAGTGGATCGTTTACTGCTCGCACGAAGGAACAATCACCCTTGGCGGCGCCATCGCGCGTGAGATCGGACCGGAATATCAGGTGGCCCAATACGATCCGTCGCGCTCCCCACGTTGGCTCCCGGGCAGCCACTAGAGAGAAGTCTAAACGTGCGACCCGGGTCGCGAACAGTCTCTCGCCCGTCCCAAAATCCGACCTTCCCGGCGAATGCCGGGATCCAGATCGAGCCCGCCAGTCGCCGTCCGACGCCCGCCGCGTGACGTCGCATCATCCCCGGCCGCCCCAGATGAATCTGGGCCCCGGCATTCGCCGGGGAGGTCGGTCTCTGAAGTATCCGACCGGGGTCGGCTCCCTAAAGAGCCCCTTCTCCCCTTGCGGGAGAAGGTGTCAGCGAAGCTGACGGATGAGGGGGAAGGCCCTTCGGCTGACGCAACGCGCCCCCTCGCGCGGCCCTCCGAGCCACCCGAGGGGAGCGGGATCGAGGCGCCGCCCCTACAGCGTCGCGTAATAGCTCAGCTCGGCGTGCTGGACATGGTCGCCCAGCGCCATCGGCTTTGCGGCCATCACCTCTTTGAACGCCACCTTGAACTTGGCCATTTCCTCGGGCGTGCCGACCGAGACGCGGACGGCGTTGGGCCAGATCGGCCAGGTGCGGCCGATATAGACGCCCTTGGCCTTCATGGCCGCGATGACGCCGCGCCCGTCGCGGCCGGTGTCGATCATGAAGCAGTTGGTCCGCGGGTCGCCGATCACCTTGAAGCCGTTGGCCTTTAGCCAGCCCAGGGTGTCGCGGCGGGTGTCGCCGATGATCTTCTTGCGCGTCGCGACCAGGCCGGGCTCCTCAAGCGAGGCGCGGGCGGCGGCCGAGGCGGTGACCGGCATGGCGTTCTGGCCGAACGGCGCCAGCTTGGCCAGGAGGTCGGGGCGCGCGACGGCGAAGCCGCAGCGAATGCCGGCCATGCCGTAGATCTTCGAGAAGGTGCGCAGGACGATCAGGTCCTTGCCCGCCGCCACCAAATCCAGCGTGTCCGGGGCGTCGGTCAGGTGGATATAGGCCTCGTCGACCAGTAGGATCGCGCCCGCCGGCTTGTTTTCCAGCGCCCAGACGATGTCCTGCTTGGTCGTCAGGGTGCCGGTCGGGTTGTTGGGGTTGCAGATATAGATGACGCCGGCGTTCGGGTCGGCGGCGACCATCGCCTTGACGTCGTGGGCGCAGTCCGCCGTCAGGGGAACCTTGACGATCTTGGCCCGGCTGGTCATGGCGGCGTACATGCCCGCCTCGTAGGACGGATCGGCCGTGACGAAGCTCTTGCTGGGCGAGGTGAAGGCCAGGACGCTGTAGTGCAGCGGCTCGGACGAGCCGGCATAGACCGTGACGTTCTCGGGCTTCAGGCCGCTCTGGGCCGCGAAGGTCCGCGCCAGCAGGTCCGTCTCGCCGTTGAGATCGTAGCGCCCGGCCAGCGGCGCCACGCGCGCGATCGCCTCGAGCGCGGCCTTGGACGGACCCAGCGGGTTCTCATTGGCGTTGATCAGCACCGAGCCGGGCGGCGGGACGTTCGGGCTCTGGCCGTGCAGGGCCATGCCCGACGGCGGGGCCTTGGTCTCCGCCGCCAGGGCCAGATGGGTTTCGGTCAGGATCGGCGCCGCCGCGGCGACGAAGGCCGCGCCGCGCAGGAAGGATCGGCGTCCCAGCGCCGGTTCGCCAAAGGTTTGCTTGGTCATCGCCCTCTTCCCCTCGTGTTCAAGGCCGGTAGGACGAACCTTCGCCGCGCGCTATGCAAGGGGAGGGGGCGCGGAAAGTCGCGCGCCGCGTCCCGTGCTCAAGTCGCGGGCGCCGCCGGGTTCCCGTTATCGCCGCGCGGGCGCGCCTTGACCGCGCGGCCGTCCTGTTTCGGAGTCGTCCATGTCCCGCCCCCTCGCCATCGGTCTCGTGGCCCACGACGACAAGAAGGCCGCCCTGGTCGCCTGGGCCGAGGCGCACGAAGGCTTTCTGAAGGACAAGGCGCTGTTCGCCACCGGCACGACCGGCGGCCGGATCCTGGAGGCGCTGCCGCATCTGAACCTGGTGCGCCTGAAGAGCGGTCCCTTGGGCGGCGATCAGCAGCTGGGCGCGATGATCGCCGAGGGCCGGCTGGACGTGCTGGTCTTCTTCGTCGATCCGCTGTCGCCCCAGCCGCACGACGTCGACATCAAGGCGCTGATCCGGCTGGCGACGCTGTACGACATCCCGTTCGCCTGCAACGCGGCGACGGCGGATCTGATCGTCCGGTAGGGGGCCTCAGCCCGGGAACTTCAGCAGGTTCGGCTTGGGGATGGCGGCCTTGAAGCTGCCCCGCGACCGTGAGGTGTCCTGCCCGAACTCGGCCCAGGCGTTCAGGAAACCGCTGGCCGGTTCGCTGGGCGCGGCCGGAACGATCTCCAGCATGGGGCGGGCGGCGACGGCCTGGCGGGCGGCGCTCCAGGCGTCGGCCTCGGCGGTGGCGTAGTGGCCATGGGCGTCGACCAGGTGGCCGGCCAGGTCCGGATCGAGAAAGCGCAGGGTCACCGAGGCGTCGGCGGGCAGATCCGACAGCGCCGCCAGCGCCTCGGTCAGGGCCGTGAGGCTCATCCGCGCGCCGTTCGTGCGGCGCTCGCCGCCGGCCGCGCCCTTGATCGCCGCCGCGCCCGTCTCGCCCTCGGTCCTGCGCACCCAGGACCAACCGCCATAGCCCGGATCGGGACGGCAGAGGCTGGCGATCCAGACAGTGACGGCGGCCATGAACAAGCTCCGGACGTGGGCGATGCGCCCGCCTTCTAGCGTGCTTCGCCGGTCAGGGGAGAGCGCCGCGACGATCCGCCCGTGAACGAAAAGTAAACGGGACCCTAAAACTTAGGGTTAACGTCATTTTTGGTTCGATGAACAAAGTTCTAACGAATGGGGTTAAGGCGGGGCTGTATCAGTATTGGTCAAAGCAAGAACCGTGCCAGTTCAGCACATCGTCGCCCAAAATGGCCGACCTTGCGGACCGAATGTAAAAATATGGGAAATATTTATGGTTAACGCTCTATAAACACCTGTTAACCACTTGTTAAAATGACTGGCTCCGGTTTTGCTCCTTGAGCGTTGAACCTTCGTCGGACGTCCCGGCGTGGGACGATCCGTGAGCGGAGTGCGCGAAGCGATGTTCGAATTCGGGCGGGACCTGAAGCGACTGTTCGGCGGCGAGGCCGAGGGCGGTTTCAAGGGCGGCTGGCGCGAGGGCCTGACCGGCGGCGACACCTCGCTGCTGGAGCTGCTGGATGTGCGGCTGCTGACCAACGAAGCGCGCTCGGCCGATATCGTCGCGGGCCGGATCGGCGCCAAGGATCGCGGAAGCCGCCTGCTGGAAGCCGCCGTCGTCTGGCGCGAGCTGGCCCGCCGGGTCGGCGACGCGGCCGCGCTGAGAAAGGGCGCCGCTCAGGCCGAGGCGGCGGCCAAGATTCTGGAAGCCGAACGCCGTCACGATATCCTGGCCGCCGTCCGCTGCGAACAGGCGGTCCTGGCGATGCTGGGCGCGGACCTGTTCGGCGACGAGGGGCTGATCGCCGCCGCATCGGCGACCTTGGCTCTCACGCCGGCGCAACATCGCGGTCCGCTGTGCCTGGCCCTGTCGGCCGGTCTGGAGGGCCGCGCCGCCCTGGCCGCCAACGATTCCGACCGCGCGCTGAGCGCCCTTCAAGCCTATGAGGCGCCGCTGCGCGCCCTGGCGGCGGCCAAGCGCGTCAAGGGCGGACCGGCGCGCCTGCTGCTGGCCGAGCAGCGCGCGGCCCGCGTCGACCTGATGCTGGCCTGCGCCGCGCGGCTCAAGGACCGCGCCCTGACCGAAACGGCCATCGCCGAGGCCAAGGCCGGCGCCGCGGCGCTGGATCCCGATTTCGAACCCCTGGCCTGGTCGCGGCTGGAAGGCCTGCGCGGCGCGGCCCTGGTCCAGCTGGGAGAGCTGGACGGCGAACTGTCGCGCATCGCCGACGGGATCTCGGCGCTGACCGCCGCCGCCGAATGCGTCACGCCCGATCACAGCCCGATGGACTGGGCGCGGACCCAGGCCGCGCTGGGCGCGGGGCTGCAGGCGCTGGGCGAGGCCTCGACCAATGAGCGCGCCTACGAACAGGCGGTCTCGGCCTATGACCGCGCCACTCACATTCTGAGGGTGCAGCCGGCCCTGGCGCTGCGCGCCGTGGTCGCCAACAACCGCGCCCTGTGCCTGGCCCGCTGCGCCGAGCTGACGGCCGACCTCGCCGTGCTGGACGCCGCCGAACTGGCGTTCAAGGCCGAGCTGGCCAGCGCGCCGGGCGGCCGCGATCCGGCCAGCTGGGCCGTGGCCCAGATGAACCTGGCCCGCCTCTACGAGGCTCGGGTCGAGATCACCGGTCGCGACGACGGCCGCCTGGCCCGGGCCGGGGCGGCCCTGGCCAGCGCGTTCGACGTCTTCTCGGAATTGGGCCTGCGCTCGCTGACCGATCTGGCGGCACAAGGCCTGCAGCGTCTCAAGCAGGCCCACGCCGTCTGATCCGAAATAGAACACGCGGCGGGCGGGGCTCGCCGACAAAAGACAAATAAAGGGATGAACACGTGATCGCTTCGCTCGCTCTCGCCGCCGCCGTCGCCAGCGCCGCGCCGGCCAAGGCCCCGTCGGACCTGCTGACCCCGGTCTCCGAGCCGAAGATCGCCGTCGCCCTGCTGAACTGCTACGTCAAGAACGACGGCCGCCTGACCGCCTGCACGGTCCAGGACGAGACCCCCAACGACCTCGGCGTCGGCCAAGCCGCCCTGTCGATGGCCTCGCAATTCCAGGTCGACCTTCTGGGCCCAGACGGCAAGAGCCGCGCCGGCTCGTACATCCAGGTCCCGGTGCGGATCCGGATTCGTTAGGCGTCTGGGTTCGCCGCCGCCGGCAGGTCGATCCTCACGCACAGGCCGCCCGTCGGCGCGTTTTCAAGACTGAGCGCGCCGCCCTGAGCGTCGGTGAGGGCTTGCACGATGGCCAGGCCCAGGCCGGCGCCTCCGCTTTCGCGTCCACGCGACGGCTCAAGGCGCTCGAAAGGGTCCAGCACCTTGACCAGCTTCTCCGGTGGAATGCCTGATCCGTGGTCGGTCACGGATAGCCAGATGAGGTCACCGATCCGCTCGACGGCGATGTCGACCGGCGGCGCGCCGTAACGCAGGGCGTTGTCCACCAGATTGACGACGATCCGCTCGATCGCTTGGCGCGATCCGCGAAAGGGCGTGCTTCCGAGCGTCGAGAGGCGAACCTTCTCCTTGGGCCAGCGCTGCTGTTCCAAGAGCGCGTCGATCGTTTCGCCGATATCGATCCGATCCCGTCGTGACGGACTGCTCGCGACCCGCGCGAAGAGCAGGGTGTCGTCCAGCAGGCGCGCCATTTCCTCGATGTCCGCCTGGGCCTTGAGACGCAGAGCGTCGTCCTCGATGAATTCGGTGCGCAGGCGCAGGCGCGTCATGTAGGTCCGCATGTCGTGCGCCACGGCCGCCAGCACCTGGGTGCGCTGGGCCACTAGGTCGCGGATGCGGTGCTTCATCTCGTTGAAGTCCGCGCTCAGGTCGCGCAGCTCGCGTGGGCCGGCGGGAGGGAGGTCGGGCGCGTCCATCTCGCTGGCGAAGGCGCGAACGGCGGACGCCAGGCGAGCCACGGGCTGGGTTGTCTCGCGCACAGCCAGAATCAACGCCGCCAGCAGCACCCCGACGATGGCGAATAGCAGCAACATCGCGCGGATGAAGAATGTCCGGATGACGCCGGACGGGCGTCGTTCCACCACTAGGACATGGCCGTCGTGCAAGCGCACCGACAGTCGCACGGGCCAGCCGATCGTCTGGCCGGTGCGGATGTATCGCGCCCAGAATCCTCGCTGCACGTCGACCCGAAATTCCCGATCGCTGAGCGCGTTGGCGTATCCCCTGAAAAGCCCTCCCAAGGGCCCCGGCGGCACCCCCACGCCCCGCTGTCCGCTGGGTGGAAAGTCATCCATCAGATAGGCGCGGACCAGCGAGGTGTTGATCACCTCCAGCAAACGCGTCTGCTCGTCGGGGGAGGCGCCTTCCAGAACCTCAGCGATCCGAAGCGCCTCACGGGGCAGAGGCATGTCGAAGGCCCCGCCCTGTCCTTGAAGAACGGGGACAATCAGCAGGCTAGCCGTCAACAGCAGCACAAAGCCCAGCCCGCCGAGCAGGATGATGGCGATGCGGGTCGAGAGGCTGCCGTCGCGCCAGCGCATGAGGTTACTCACGCCGCACCGGCGCGGAGAGCATGTAGCCGCCGCCGCGAACCGTGCGGATCAGCGTGGTGTTTGGGTCGTGCGCGTTGAGCTTCTTTCGCAGGCGGCTCAGCTGGACATCGATGGTCCGGTCGAACGGCGTCGCTCCGCGTCCTCTGGTCCAGTCGAGGAGCTGATCGCGGTCGAGCACTCGCTGGGGCCGGCGGACGAAGGTGATCAGAAGATCGAATTCGCCCCCCGTGAGTTCGACGGGCTCGCCCGAGGGGCTGGTGAGGTCGCGACTGGCCGTATCCAGTCTCCAGCCGCCAAACCCAAGGATCTCGCGCTCCTGACCCGTCGCGGGCGGGGTGGCCTGCAGGCGTCGGAGAAGCGCCCGGACACGCGCGATCAGCTCTCGCGGATTGAACGGCTTGGCGAGGTAGTCGTCAGCGCCGATTTCCAGGCCGATGATGCGATCGATGTCATCGCCCTTGGCCGTCACCATCATGACGGCGGTGTCGCCGGTGGCCCGCAGCCGTCGGCAGAGGGAAAGGCCGTCCTCTCCCGGCAGCATGATGTCGAGGATCGCCACATCGACGCGCCGGTTCTCGCGCAGTCTGTCGAACTGAGCCGCGTCGCCGCAGGCCTCGACGTCGAATCCCTCGCGCCGGAATAGCTCCGCGAGAAGCGACCTGATGTCAGGATCGTCCTCGACGATCGCGATCAGGGGCGCTCGGGTCATGGTGCGAAACCGGATTCGTTGGCCGTGATCCTAGAAGACCCTCAGCGTTCGCGTTCGACAAGCCGAACGAAATAGGCCTGCTCGTCGGCGTCCAGAAGGCCATTGTGGTCGCGATCGGCGCGATCGAACGTCGGCGTGGGCGCCGCCGCCAGTTCGGCGCGCGTCACCCGGCCGTCGTGGTCGCGGTCCGCCGAGCGCAGCAGCGCGCTCAGGGCGGCTCCGCGTCCAGACGAGGCCAGGAAGCTCGGGACGGCGTCCACGGGCACATAGCCGCGCTTTGCCCGATCCAGCTGGTCGAACTGAAGCGCTCGATTGGCGATGAACTCGGCCTTCGAGATGAAGCCGTCGTGATTGGTGTCGGCCCTCGCCAGGCTATCGGCGGCGCTGTCGCCGAACGGCGCGGCGAGGCAAGCGGAGAGCGGGGCGATGATCGTCGCCAGGGCGACCAGAACGAGGCGTGAAGCGCGCATGACGGGATCCGAATAACGCCGCCGATCCCAACCAAAAGGGGGAAGGGGAAGCCGAGATCGGCGGCCTGAGTTTGAGAGGAGGACTGTTCTTGTTGTTATTTCGGAGCGCCAGAGTAGCTGACCGTGCCGGAGACATTGGCGGTCTGGCCGTTCACGCCGGTGCGCGACGCCGAGTACGAGGCCGTGCCGTCGCCGTTGTTCTGGACCGAGGCGCTGCGCGAGATCGACGCGCCATTGTTGAATTTGGTTTGGCTGGAACCGCTGTAGCTGCCGCCGCCGTAGGTCGACGAGCGCGTGCTGGTCGCGCCGTAGCCCGCGTTGGTCTGGGTCGAGCGCGTCGACGCCGCGCCAGTGGACGTCCGCGCGGTGGCGGTGGAGCGCGTGTAACCCTTGCCGCCGGAACCCTGAACCGAGGTGGTGTGTCCGCGAGCGCTGGCCTCGGCGGCGGGCGCGGCCAAGCCGACGGCGACAATGGCGGCGAGCGTGGTCAGGACTTGCAGTTTCATGATCTTTTCCTTCTGCTGCGTGACGGGCCAAGCCGTCGATGAGCGAAAGGTGCGGTCGGCGCGTAAGTGGGCCATCTCGCGCGCGTATCAATTTGTATCAAAGGTTTTCCAAGCCGCGCGCGACATCCGCGACCCACCGTCGCGCGTCGTCCAAGAGCGGTGGTTATGTCAAACCCCTAACGCCCTGTTAACCATATTTCGCCCATCTTCCAGCCTCGACTCCACGCGGCCCCCGCGGCTGATTCCAACGAGGCTTTTCATGACGGGCGCCGAGGTTCTTGATGTCGGCCGGGACGCGATCTGGCTGACCCTGCAGCTGTGCGCGCCGTGCCTGATCGTGGGCCTGGTGGTCGGCGTGGCCATCGGCCTGTTCCAGGCCCTGACCCAGATCCAGGAACAGACCCTGGTCTACGCGCCCAAGATCGTCGCCATCTTCGTCTCGCTGCTGATCTTTCTGCCGATGATGGGGGCGCTGATGAGCGGCTTCATGCGCCAGATCGCCGCGCGCATCGCCGGCCTCTAGGCAAGGCGGGCAGGGGCTAGCGGTGAACTCCTTCGCCACGGCGTTCCAGGTCTATGTCGCCGCCCTCGTGTTCTCGCGGGTGGGCGCCATGGTCATGACGATGCCGGGCATCGGCGACCAGTCGGTGCCCCCGCGCATCCGCCTGTCGTTCGCCCTGCTGATGGCCCTGATCCTGGGGCCGCTGGTCCAGAACACCGTCCCGCCGATCCCCGCCACCCTGGGCGGCCTGGTCGGCGGCGTGATCCACGAGTTGCTGATCGGCCTGATGATCGGATCGGTGCTGCGCCTGTTCATGACCTCGCTGACCACGGCCGGCGAAATCATCTCGATGCAGACGACGCTGTCGTTCGCCCAAAGCGTGAACCCATCGATGACCGGGGCCAGCACCGCGGTCGCCAGCTTCCTGTCGATGCTGGGCCTGACGCTGGTGATGGCCACCGGCCTGCATCACCTGTTCATCGGCGCCATCGTCAAGTCGTATACGATCTTCCCGTTCACCCGCGCCGTGCCCGTCAACGACGCCGTCACTCTGGCGGTGCGGACGGTGGCGCAGTCGTTCTCGCTGGGCGTCCAGCTGGCCGCGCCGGTGATCGTGTTCTCGCTGGTCTTCAACCTGGCCACGGGCCTGGTCGGACGGGTCATGCCGGCCTTCCAGATCTTCTTCGTGGCCTCGCCGCTCAGCGTGATCCTGGGCCTGTCCCTGCTGGCGCTGTCGCTGGGCGGCGTCGCCATGGTCTGGACCGACCGCTACCGCGAACTCCTAGAGATCTTCAGCTAGGGGGCGCGCATGGCGGACGATACGGATCCCGAGTCGAAAACAGAAGAACCGTCAGCCAAGAAACTTTCGGACGCGCGCGCCAAGGGCGACGTCGTCAAGTCGGCCGACATCCCGCAGCTGGCCTCGCTGCTGGGCGTGGTGTCGGTGGTGCTGCTGGCCGGCGGCTGGATGACCCGGGACCTGGCCAACGCGCTCGTTCCGTTCATCGCTCACGCCGGCACGACCGACCTCACGAGCGGCGGGGCGATGGTGGTGATGCGGCGGGCCGTCGACGCGGCGCTGCCGCCGCTGATCCTGGTGATGATCGTGGCGGGCGCCGCCGGCGCGGCCGCCAACGTCGCCCAGACCGGCTTCATGCTGACGCCCGAGAAGCTGAAGCCCGACTTCAGCAAGCTGAACGTCTTGCAGGGCCTGGGCCGGATCTTCGGCGTCGACGGCCTGATCCAGTTCGGCAAGTCGGCGGTGAAGGTGCTGGTAACGGCCCTGATCGCCTGGATGGTGCTGAAGCCGCATGTCGGCGAGGTGCGCGACCTGGTCGGCATGGATCCGGCGGCCATGCTGCCCGAGGCCATGAAGCTGGCCAAGTCGGTGCTGCTGGCGGTGATCCTGTTCCTGGCGATCACGGCCGGCTTCGACTGGTTCCTGCAGCGCCAGCGCTTCATGAGCCGGATGCGCATGACCCTCCAGGAGGTCAAGGAAGAGTTCAAGCAGTCGGACGGCGACCCGCACATCAAGGGCAAGCGGCGGCAGATCCAGATGCAGCGATCGCGCCAGCGGATGATGCAGGCGGTGCCCAAGGCGACGGTGGTCGTCATGAACCCGACCCACTACGCCGTGGCGCTGCGCTACGAGCCGGGCGAGACGCCCGCGCCGCTGTGCGTGGCCAAGGGCGTCGACGACCTGGCCCTGAAGATCCGCGCCGTGGCCGAGGAGCACGACGTGCCGGTGCTGGAGGATCCGCCCCTGGCCCGCGCCCTCTACGCCAGCGTCGAGGTCGACGCGGAAATCCCGGTCGAGCACTTCGAGGCCGTCGCCAAGGTCATCAGCTTCATCATGAACGGGAAGAAGCCGCGGGAGCGTCAGACCACCCGCGCCCGTCCCCTTTAGGCGACAGTCTGGTGAAAACTGACCTAGCGTCGCGAAAAGGCTATTCTTTCTCTGATCGCGGGTGAGTCGCTGACTCGCCGCAACATAGGTATCAAGCCGCCCATGGCCGATTTCCAGCTTCAGGACCGAGCTTCCACCGACGCCCCGCGTCGGCGCCTGGATCCGTGGCTGGTCGGCGCGGCGGTGTTTTTCGTGGCCGCCGCGGCGTTCTCGGCGGCGCCGGCGCTGAAGGCGGGTCCCGCCACGCTGGCCGGACTGCTGCTGCTGCTGGGCGTCGCCGGCGTGGCGATCCTGGGTCTGGTGGCGATCAAGGGCTCGGCCGCGTCCGGCGGCGACGCCGACCAGGCCGAGGGCTTCATCGAGGCGCTGGGCGAGCCGTCGGCCCTGGCCGGCGCCGACGGTCGCCTGCTGGCCGCCAACGCGGCCTGGCGCGAGCTGATGGGCGAGGCCCGCCGCCTCCCCAAGGGCTGTCTCTTA
>NZ_SZWJ01000084.1:0-18849 GCF_012184455.1 Caulobacter sp. SSI4214
CTTCTGACGGCCCGTCATATAGGGCGCCGCGAGCCCCGCCGCCGCCTACAAGGCGTGGATCGCCGGCTCGCTGGCGCCCCAGGGCTGGGTCACGGTCGACGCTGGCGCCGTCAAGGCCCTGGAGGCCGGCAAGAGCCTGCTGTCGGCCGGCGTGCGCGCCATCGAGGGTCCGTTCGACAAGGGCGACGCCGTCCGCGTCCGCGACGAGACCGGCCGCGAGGTCGCCCGCGGCATCGTCCGCTATGACAGCGCCGACGCCCAGCGCATCGCCGGCCTGCGCTCGGACGCCATCGAGGCGGAACTGGGCTTCACCGAAGGTCCGATGATCCACGCCGACGACCTGGCCGTATCGGCATAAGCTCTTTCCGATTTCCCCGGCGAATGCCGGGGCCCAGATCGAACCCGCGAGCGCCGCCGGATCGTCGCGACATTGGTCGCGAAACCCCAACCTCAAGGGGTGAATCTGGCCCCCGGCATTCGCCGGGGAAATCGGGAGTTGGGGTTCAGTTCTCGAACCGCCCGGTCTAGGTTCCGCCCGTTCCCAGGAGTCCCCATGGCCTACCGATCCCTTCGCGAGTTCATCGACGTCCTGGAGGCCAAGGGCGAGCTGGTCCGGGTCAAGGAACCCGTCTCCAGCGTGCTGGAGATGACCGAAATCCAGACGCGCCTCCTGGCGACCGGCGGGCCGGCCGTGCTGTTCGAGCACGTCCTGCTGCCCGACGGCTCGCGCTCGTCGATGCCGGCGCTGGCCAACCTGTTCGGCACGGTCAAGCGCGTGGCCATGGGCGTCACCCTGGGCGGCGAGCCGCGCGAGACCGCCGGCGAGCTGCGCGAGGTCGGCGAGCTGCTGGCCTTCCTGCGCCAGCCCCAGCCGCCGAAAGGGATCAAGGACGCGCTCGACATGCTGCCGCTGGCCAAGACCGTCATGTCGATGCGGCCCGGGACAGTGAAGAAGGCTCCCGTGCAGGAGGTCGTCCTGACCGGCGACCAGATCGACCTCTCCAAACTGCCGGTCCAGACCTGCTGGCCGGGCGAGCCGGCGCCGCTGATCACCTGGCCGCTGGTCGTGACCAAGGGCCCCGGCAAGGACCGCGAGGACGACTTCAACCTCGGCATCTACCGGATGCAGGTGCTGGGTAAGGACAAGTGCATCATGCGTTGGCTGGCCCATCGCGGCGGCGCCCAGCACTACGCTCGCCACAAGAAGTCGGGAACCCGCGAGCCCCTACCCGCCTGCGCCGTCCTGGGCGCGGATCCGGGCACCATCCTGGCGGCCGTGACGCCGGTGCCCGACACCCTGTCGGAATACCAGTTCGCCGGCCTGCTGCGCGGCGCCAAGGTCGATCTCGCGCCCGCCAAGACCGTGCCGCTGATGGTGCCGGCCCACGCCGAGATCGTCATCGAGGGTCACGTCCTGCTGGACGAATTCGCCGACGAGGGCCCCTACGGCGACCACACCGGCTACTACAACAGCGTCGAGAAATTCCCGGTCTTCCAGGTGACGGCCATCACCATGAGGAAGGACCCGATCTACCTGACCACTTTCACCGGCCGTCCGCCGGACGAGCCCTCGGTGCTGGGCGAGGCGCTGAACGAGGTGTTCATTCCCCTCATTCGCCAGCAGTTCCCCGAGATCGTCGACTTCTGGCTGCCGCCCGAAGGCTGCAGCTACCGCATCGCCGTGGTGTCGATGAAGAAGGCCTATCCGGGCCACGCCAAGCGCGTGATGCTGGGCGTCTGGAGCTATCTGCGCCAGTTCATGTACACCAAGTGGGTGATCGTCGTGGACCACGACATCAACGCCCGCGACTGGAAGGACGTGATGTGGGCGATCAGCACCAAGATGGACCCGGCGCGGGACATCACGGTGATCGAGCACACCCCGATCGACTATCTGGACTTCGCCTCGCCCGAGAGCGGCCTGGGTTCCAAGATCGGCCTCGACGCCACCGACAAGTGGCCGCCCGAGACCAAGCGCGAATGGGGCCAGGAGATCCGCATGGACCAGGCCGTGATCGACGCGGTCAGCGAGAAGTGGGCGCGGCTGGGGCTGCCGGGGGATGGTAAGCCGATCTGGAAACGATTCTAAGTCTGATAGCGAGTACGAGCATGGCCCCGCCCAAAACCCCCTGGGACCAACCCTTCCTGCCGCCCGCCCTACCCTGGCAGGGCGCCAGCCAGGCGCTTCTCCGCGACGCTTCCGATCCGTGGGTGACGCCGTTCGAGGCCGACGGCGAGCATGATTTCTCGCCGAACTATGTCGACACTCGAGCGTGGTTCGACCGGCTGGAGGCCGCGTCCGACCTGGTCCGGATCGAGCCCTTCGGGACCTCGCCGCAGGGGCGTGAGATCTACGCGGTCATCGCCAGCAAGGACGGCGCGATTCTCGATCCGAAGAAGCCGCTGCTGCTGGTTCAGTGCGGCATCCACCCCGGCGAGATCGACGGTAAGGACGCCGGCATGATGCTGCTGCGTGACATGGCCTTTCACGGCAAGGACGGCCTGCTCGACAAGGTCAACCTCGTCCTGATCCCGATCCTGTCGGTCGACGGCCACGAGCGCTCGGGCCCCTATTCGCGCCCCAACCAGCGCGGGCCGCGCATCCAGGGCTGGCGCAACACCGCGACCAATCAGAACCTCAATCGCGACTTCATGAAGCTGGACCAGCCGGAGATGCGGGCGCTGAAGCGGCTGCAGGCCAAGTACCGGGCCGATCTCTATGTCGACGTCCATGTGACCGACGGCATGGACTACCAATATGACGTCACCTACGGCTTCAATGGCGAGAATGGCGTCTGGTGCCGCTCGCCAGCCATCGCCCGCTGGCTGGACAACGTGTTCAAGCCGGCCATGAACGCCAGCCTGGAGGCCGAGGGCCACATCCCGGGCGAGCTGGTGTTCGGCGTCGACGAGCGCGATCCCAAGGCCGGACTCAATGACGGGGGCCTGGGCGAGCGCTTCTCGAACGGCTGGGGCGCGGCCGCTCACGTCCCGACCATCCTGATCGAGAACCACAGCCTCAAGCCCCACGCTCAGCGCGTGCTGGGGACCTATGTGTTCATCGAGACGGCGCTGAAGCTGCTGGCCGAACGGGGCGGCGACCTGCGGGCCGCCATCGCCGAAGACAGCGCCCTGCGTCCGGCCGAGATCCCGACCAACTTCGTCCCCGACGACGAGCCGGCCTACATGCGCGCCTTCAAGGGGGTCAAATACGAACACTATGACAGCCCCGCCTCGGGCCGGAAGGAAGTGCGCTGGCTGGGCGAGGCCGATCCCGAGATCTGGAACCTGCCTTTCCACGGCTCCAAGCCGTCGCTGACCCTGAAGCGCCCGGCCGCCTACTACGTGCCGAGCTACCGGGCCGACATCATCGAGCGCCTGGCGCTGCATGGCGTGGCGCTGGAAATCCTGGCCGAGGACAGGACGGTCGAGGTCGAGATGATCCGGCTGATCGACCCCAAGCTGGCGGATCGCGCCAACGAGGGTCACGTTCAGGTCAGCGTCGACCAGGTCGCGACCGAGACCCGCGCCTGGACCTTTCCCAAGGGCTCGGCGCGCGTGTCGACCGACCAGCCGCTGGGCGATCTTGTCGTGCTGCTGCTCGAGCCCCAGTCCAGCGAGAGCGTCTTCGCCTGGGGCATGGTCCCCGAGGTGCTGAGCCGGGTGGAATATATCGAGCCCTACGCCATCGCCCCGCTGGCCGAGGCGATGATGGCGGCCGACCCGACGCTGAAGGCCGCGTTCGAGGCCAAGCTGGCGGCGGAACCCGCGTTCGCCGCCGATCCCGAGGCGCGCCTGGCCTGGTTCTACGAGCGCACGCCCTTCTACGACGACCACTACCTGCTCTATCCCATCGCCCGCGAAATCGCGCGATAGGTAGGACCAGGTTGCCGACGTCCGGCGGAAGGGCTCATATGCCGCCTTTCCGCGCGGCGGCGGAAGCGACAGACCAAGGCTTTCGACGACATGGACACGATCACTTCCGGCCACGCGGCGGCGCTGTGGGCCGGCCTGCATCTTTTCCTGCTGCTGGCGCTGTCGATGCTGGTCGTGCGCCTGCGCCAGAAGCACAAGGTCGCCCTGGGCGACGAGGGCATTCCGGAACTGGCCCGCGCCATCCGCGCCTTCGGCAACGCCGCCGAATATGTGCCGGCCGGTATCGCCGCCCTGGCCGTGCTGGCCGTGACCGGCGCCGCGCCGCTGGCCATCCACGTCGTGGGCCTGCTGCTGTTCGCCGGCCGCGTGCTCCACGCCATCGGCCTCTCCAACAGCGGCGGCGCCTCGATCCCGCGCGCGGTGGGCATGGTCGCCACTTGGCTGGCCTACATCTTCGCGGGCGTGGCCCTGTTGCTGTCGGCGATCGGGTAGCGCTTGCCCCTCCGGGGGGCGGTCGTCCATAAGACCGCATGGACGATAATCTGCTGCATGACGTGGTCGCCGCCGCGCGCAAGGCCGGGGCCGACGCGGCCGAGGCCGTTTTCGCCGAGCGCCAATCCCTGTCCGTCTCGGTCCGCCTCGGCGATCTGGAGGAGGTCGAGCGCGAGGAGGCCCGCGATCTGGGCCTGCGCGTCTTCATCGGGGCTCGCAGCGCCACCGTCTCCGGCTCCGACATCTCGGCCGAGGCCCGCGCCAAGCTGATCGAGCGCGCCGTGGCCATGGCCCGTCTGGCGCCGGAAGACCCCTATGCCAGCCTGGCGCCGTCCGAGCGCCTGGCGCGCGGCCCGTTCCCCAACCTCGACCTGATCGACCCCTACGAGCCGTCGGCCGAGACCCTGGAAGGCCAGGCCCGCACGGCCGAGGAGCACGCGCGCGCGGTCAAGGGCGTGACCAATTCCGACGGCGGCTCGGCCACCTGGTCGTCTTCGCGCTGGACCCTGGCGACCAGCGAGGGCTTCCGCGGGACCCACGCCGCCACCGGCCATTCCGTCTCGGCCTCGGCCATCGCCGGGGAGGGCGCGGGCATGGAGCGCGGCGGCGAGGGCCGCTCGACCCGCCATTTCGGCGACCTGCCGGCCGCCGGCGACATCGGCATGGAGGCCGGCCGCCAGGCCGTGGCCCGCCTGAACCCGCGCAAGATCGCCTCGACCACCGCGCCGGTGATCTTCGAGAACCGCCTGGCCATGAGCCTGATCGGCCCGCTGCTGGGCGCCATCTCCGGCCCGTCGATCGCCCGCGGGACCTCGTTCCTCAAGGACAAGCTGGGCCAGCGGATCTTCGCCAAGGGCGTCGACCTGCTGGAGGACCCGCACCGGGTTCGCGGCCTGGGTTCGGCGCCGTTCGACGACGAAGGCGTGGAGACGCAGGCCCGCGCCCTGATCGACGACGGGGTCCTGACCACCTGGCTGCTGAACACAAGCTCGGCCAAGCAGCTGGGCCTGGTCACCACCGGCCATGCCTCGCGCGGCTTGGCGGGCCCTTCCGGCGTCTCGACCCACAACCTGACGCTCCAGCCGGGCGAGAAGGATCTGGCCGGCCTGATGAAGGACGCCGGAACCGGCCTCGTCGTCACCTCGATGTTTGGGCCGTCGCTGAACGGCAACACCGGCGACTGGTCGGTGGGCTGCTCGGGCTACTGGTTCGAGAACGGCGACAGCACTGGCCCGGTCACCGAGATCACCGTGGCCGGCAACCTGATCGACATCTATGCCCGCCTGATTCCGGGATCGGACCTTGAGTTCCGGGGCGCCAGCAACAGCCCGTCGATCCTGGTCGACGCCCTGGCGATCGCGGGTAAATGAACGACCTGGACCTGATCATCGCGGCCGCGCGGGAGGCCGGCGAGCTGGCGCTCGGCGCGCGCGAAGGCGGCTTGAAGATCTGGTCCAAGGAAGGCGGCTCGCCCGTCACCGACGCAGACCTGGCCGTCGACACCCTATTGAGGACGGAGCTGACCGCCGCGCGGCCGGGCTACGGCTGGCTGTCGGAGGAAACCGCCGACGATCCCGCTCGCCTGGCCACGACGCGCCAGTTCGTGGTCGACCCGATCGACGGCACGGTGGCCTTCATGAAGGGCAAGCCTTGGTTCGCGGTCTCGATCGCCGTGGTCGAGAACGGCAAGCCCGTCGCCGCCGTCGTCCACGCGCCCGCCCTGGACGAGACCTACGCCGCCACGGCCGAGACGCCCGCCACCCTGAACGGCGCGCCGATCGCTCCCAGCGCGACCGACCGGTTGTTCGGCGCGGCCATGCTGGGCGACGCCAAGATGTTCGCCCATCCCGCCTGGCCCGAGCCCTGGCCGGACATGCGGGTCGAGACCCGCAACTCCATCGCCTACCGGGTGTGCCTCGTCGCCTCCGGCCACTTCGACGCGGCCATCGCCCTGTCGCCCAAGAGCGAGTGGGACCTGGCCGCCGCCGACCTGATCCGGCGCCAGGCCGGGGCGCTGCTCACCGACCATAAGGGCCGGGAATTCGCCTATAATCGTCCCGTTCCCCTGGTTCCCAGCCTAGTTTGCGCCAATAAGGCGCTTCACCCGTTGATCCTGTCACGTGTCGGGCATATCGAGCTGCCATAAAACCAATTCCTCGCAGGAACCTTGCTCCAAATGCCCGATAAGCAGCTGCTCCATATCGTCGTCGGCGGTGAACTGAAGGAAGTCGCCGGCAACGAGTTCCGCGACCTGTCGAAGGTCGAGTTCGTCGGCGCGTTCCCGAACTACGAAGAAGCCCACAAGGCCTGGAAGGCCAAGGCGCAGGCCACCGTCGACAACGCCCACGCCCGCTATTTCATCATCCATGCCCACAAGCTGCTGGACCCGAGCGAGGACTAAGGGCCGGGGCGCTCTACCCCGCCAGGGTCTCCAGGAACCGCACCGGCTCGCCGCGACCTTCGGCGATGACCTCGTCGTCGCGCATGACGACGATGCCGCGCACGATGGTCGCCTTGGGCCAGGCCTTGGCCTCGAAGCCGTCAAACGGGGTCCAGCCCGAACGGGTGGCCATCCAGTCATGGGTGATGACGCGGCGGGCCTTCATGTCGACGATGGTGAAGTCGGCGTCGAAGCCCTCGGCGATGCGGCCCTTGTCGGCCAGGCCGAAGACGCGGTTGACGCCATGGCTGGTCAGGTCGACGAAGCGCTCCAGGGTCAGCTTCCCGTCGACCACGTGGGTCAGCATGATCGGCACCAGGGTCTGGACGCCGGGCATACCCGAGGGCGAGGCCGGATAGGGCCGGGCCTTCTCCTCGCGGGTGTGCGGGGCATGGTCGGAGCCGAGCACGTCGGCGACGCCGGTGTCGATCCCGCGCCAAATGCCGGCAACATGCTCGGCGTCGCGGATCGGCGGGTTCATCTGAGCGAAGCCCTTGAGGCGCTCATAGGCTTCCGGCGCGACCAGGGTCAGGTGCTGGGGCGTGACCTCGACCGAGGCGACGTCCTTGTTCTGGGCCAGGAAGTCGATCTCTTCCTTGGTCGTCACGTGCAGCACGTGGATGCGCTTGCCTAGACTCTTGGCGATGCGGACCAGGCGGTGGGTCGATTGCAGGGCGGCCTGGGCGTCGCGCACCTCGGGGTGGCTGGTCCAGTCGCCGGGACGCGCCAGGCTCCGGCGCTCGGCTAGGCGGTACTCGTCCTCGGAGTGGAAGGCCGCGCGGCGATTGACGTGGCGCAGCACGTTCTCGACGCCCTCGTCGTCCTGCACGAGCAGCGAGCCGGTCGAGGCGCCCATGAACACCTTGATGCCGCAGCAGCCCGGAAGCCGTTCGAGTTCGCCCAGGAAGGCGGCGTTCTCGTGGGTGCCGCCGACATAGAAGGCGTGGTCGGTGTGCATCCGGCCCTTGGCGCGCGCCAGCTTGTCGGCCAGGGCGTCCGGATCGGTGGTCGTCGGCTCGGTGTTGGGCATCTCGAAGACGGCGGTGACGCCGCCCAGGGCCGCGCCGCGCGAACCGCTTTCCAGGTCTTCCTTCCACTCCAGCCCCGGCTCGCGGAAGTGGACCTGGCTGTCGATCACGCCGGGCAGCACGGTCAGGCCCGTGGCGTCGAAGACCTCGCCCGCCGAGGCCTGGGACAGGTCGCCGATCGCGACGATCTTGCCGTTTCGCACGCCGATGTCGGCATGGCCCCGGCCCGCGTGGTTCACCACCTCGCCGCCGCGCACGATCAGGTCGAAGGTCTGGGTCATGGGACGGCTCCTCGCGAAGGTTTGGGCGGTCGTAGGACCGGCCTTCACCCATCGCAACAAATATCCGCCGATCCTGGCGAAAGCGGGGACGTCAGTGGGGCCAGCCGGATCAGCCGCGCGAAGCCGTCACGCTCAGCTCGGGTCCCCGCTTTCGCCGGGATGAGCGGCGGCGGGGCCCGTGTCTTCAAGCGCCTCGATCATCGGTTCCTCGAAGAGGGCTTCCTCGGACGGCGCTTCGGCGATCACCGCCTCGAGAGGCGCGGTGCGGGCGAGCAGGTCCTTGGCCGCCCGGACCACCGTCGCCACCGGCAGGTCGCTCATGTGGCGGATGGTCTGGGAGAGGTCGGGGTCGATGGCCAGGAACTGATCGAAGCTTCGCGGCCCCCGCACGGCGAGGGCGTGCTCGCCCCACGGCCCGTAGCGGCGCTCGTCCGAGGGCCCGAACAGGCCGACGGTCGGGGTCCCCGCGGCGGCGGCGATATGCATCAGCCCCGAGTCGTTGCCGATGAACAGGCGCGCGCGCTTGAGGCAGGCATAGGCGGTCAGCAGGTCGACCTTGCCCGTCAGGTCGATGCAGCGGCCGCGCGCGGTGGCCATGCGCAGCTCCTCGACCATCCGGGAATCCTCGGGGCCGCCCAGGATCAGCAGACGCCCGCCCGCCATCGGGCCGTCGCGGTCCAGCAGCTGGGCGGCGGTCTGGATGAAGCGCTCGATCGGCCAGATCTTGCCGATCCAGTTCGAGGCCGGCCCCATGGCCAGGATCGGCCCCTCCCCGCCCTTCAAGAGGTCGTCGGCCAGGGCCTGGACCTCGGGCGTGATGTAGAGGTGCGGCGGCGGCGGATCGCCGTCCAGCTTCAGGGTGCGGGCCGCGTCGATCACCTTGTGGACCGGCTCGCCCGGCGTCTTCTTCCAGATCGCCCGCTTCTCGCGGCGCAGGAACAGGGCCGTGCCCGACCCCCGCAGGTCGACGATCAGGCCCCATTTCCGATGGCGCACCTGGTTCCACAGCTTGAACCAGTGGCCCTTGCCCTTGCCCTTCTCCATTACGATCACGCGGTCCAAGCCCGGCACGTGGGCGAACAGCGGCGCGGCCAGGGGCCCGGCGACGATCGTGAAGCGCGCGTTGGGGATCTGATCGGCCAGCATTTTGATCAGGCCGGACGAGAGCACCGCGTCACCGATGCGCGTCGCCGTGATGAAGAGAATCGGGAAGGCCCGCTGTGTCATCGGTCCATCTATAGGCCGCTCCTTGAGTCGGCGCATCCCACGTTAACGGTTGAGCTTTGGGCTTTCCGCGACCGAACGTCGCGGCGACTCCGGACATGGCGGCCGCGCGAGGCCGGGACTATATCGCCGTCATGAGCATCGCCGTCGCCCATCTCGCCTCTCGCGCCGTCATCGCCGTCTCCGGTCCAGACTGGAGGAGCTTCCTGCAAGGGCTGCTGACCCAGGACGTCGAGACGATCCAGCCCGGCGAGCTGCGCTTTGGCGCCCTGCTGACGCCGCAGGGCAAGCTGCTCCACGACCTGTTCATCGCCGGAACCGAGGCCGGCGCCCTGCTGGACGTCGCCGCCGCCGATCGCGACGCGATCCTGCAACGCCTGTCGATGTACCGCCTGCGGGCCAAGGTGACGCTGGACGCCGTGGACACGCCGGTCTTCGCCCTGTTCGGCGGCGCGGTGAAAGGCGAGGGCCTCTACGCCGATCCCCGCCTTTCGGCCCTCGGCGCGAGGGCCTATGGCGCGCGGGAGGCCAACGCCGACGAGGACGCCTACGAGACCCACCGCCTGGCCCTCGGCGTCCCGGGGCCGGCCGACTGGGGCAGCGAGACGACCTATCCGATCGAGGCGAACTTCGACCTGTTGGCCGGCGTCGACTTCAAGAAGGGCTGCTTCGTCGGCCAGGAGACCACCAGCCGGATGAAGCGGCGCGGGACCATCAAGAACCGGATGATGCCGATCGTCTTCGACGGTCCCGCCCCGGCCTTCGGGACCGAGGTGCTGGCCGGCGCGCTGCGCGCGGGCGAGGTGCTGGCCGGCCGCGACGGCCGCGCCATGGCGCTCCTGCGCCTGGACCGCATCGCGGACGCCGACCTGACCGCCGACGGCCGCCTGGTGCGCGTCGAGCGGCCGGATTGGCTCGTTTAGGGGCTTTTGTTCCCGAAAAGTTCTGCTAGCGTCACCGCATGATCGAGCATACGCGCTGCACCTGGAAGGGCATGAACGGGGACCCGTTCTACGAGGCCTATCACGACCACGAGTGGGGCGTGCCCGAGTGGGACAGCCGCGCCCTGTGGGAAAAGCTGGTCCTGGACGGCTTCCAGGCCGGCCTGTCGTGGATCACCATCCTGCGCAAGCGCGAGGCCTTCCGCGCCGCCTTCGCCGACTTCGATCCGGAAAAGGTCGCACGTTTCGGCGACGCCGACCGGGCCCGGCTGATGGCCGACGCCGGCATCATCCGGTCGAACGGCAAGATCGACGCGACCATCGCCGGCGCGCGGATCTATCTGGACATGCGCGAGCGCGGCGAGGACTTCGGCCAGTTCCTGTGGGACATGGTCGGCGGCGCGCCGATCCAGAACCGCTGGCGGGCCGGCGAGGTCCCCGCCCAGACGCCGCTCGCCGTGGAGATGTCCAAGGCCCTGAAGGCCAAGGGCTTCAAGTTCTGCGGCCCGGTGATCGTCTATGCCTTCATGCAGGCGACGGGGCTGGTCAACGACCACCTGGTGACCTGTTTTCGGCACGAGGCGTGCGGCGCCCTGGCCAAGCGCCCCGACTGAGACCGGCGTCGCGCGCGGGAGGACGGCGCGCGGCTTTCGCCGTTTGCCTCGCCGACACAGGCCGCCAGTAATAGGCTCTGAATCAGTTTAGAGCGCGTTCGAGCGGTTTAACCGCGCGCACTTGGACCCAACGCGCTCTGGTGATTTGCGTGTCGACGAGAAAGCCCATCCTTCGTGCCTGAACCGGGAAGCCTGCTCCAGGCCTGGAAGCCGCATTTGAAATGGGGCGTGGTCAGCGTCCTGGTCGTCGCCGCCATCGCCGGGGTGGCGCTGTCGATCCATCCCAAGCCCTCGCGCCCCGTGGCGCCGCTGGCGGTGGGCGAACCGGCCCAGCCGCTGCCGACCGCGCCGTCCGACTGGCACGGCAAGATCGGCTACAAGGCCCTGGACGCCCGGTTCAAGGTCATGATGACCGATCCGTCGATGACCGGCCTGGCCGTGGCGGTCGTCGAGGACGGGCGATTGTCGTTCGTGAAGGGCTATGGCGTCACCGCCACCCAGGACGGCCGGCCAGTCGATTCCGAGACGGTCTTCCGCTGGGCCTCGCTGTCGAAGACGGTGTCGGCGACCCTGGCCGCGCGCCTGGCTTCCGAGCGTCTGTTTTCGCTGAGCGACACCCTTGGCGGGTTTGACACCAGCCTGCGCCTGCCGGGCGACGCCCAGAACAGCCTGACCATCGAACAGCTGCTGTCGCAGCGGACGGGCCTGGGCAAGAACGCCTTCGACGGCCGGCTGGAGGACGGCGAGGACCCGGCGACCATCCGCCGCTCGCTCGCGACCCTGCATACGGTGTGTCCGCCGGGGGCCTGCCACACCTATCAGAACATCGCCTTCGACACGATCACCGAGGTGATCCAGGACCGCACCCACCAGCCCTACGCCCAGACGGTGGAAGAGCGCCTGTTCAAGCCGCTGGGCATGATCGGCGCCTCGATCGGCCAGGGCGGCCTGACCGGCGCGAAGAGCTGGGCCAAGCCCCATCGCCAGGGGCGCGTCCTGCCCCTGTCCGACGCCTATTACCGCCTGCCCGCCGCGGCCGGGGTCAATTCGACCATCGTCGACCTGGCCCTGTGGATGCAGGCCCAGATGGGCCTGCGGCCCGACGTGCTGTCGCCCTCGGTGCTGAGCGACGTCCAGCGCCCCCGCGTCACCACCATGGCGCCCTATGGCCGCCTGCCGATCGCCCGTCAGTTGAAGAACGCCGGCTATGGCCTGGGTATGAGGAGCTTCACCTACAAGGGCCATCGCCTGGTCGGTCACAGCGGCGGCGTCTCCGGCTACCGCTCGACCATGATGTTCGACCCGGCGACGCGGACCGGGATCGTCATGCTGTGGAACAGCGACGCCAACCTGCCCTTCCGCTTCCAGGCCGAGTTCTTCGACCGCGTCTACGACCTGCCGTTCCAGGACTGGCTGGAGCTGAAGAACGGCGCCTCGGCCGCCGATCCGGGCGAGGTGTCCTAGGTCTCCTAAACCTAGTCGGCCTTCGCCTCGGCGATCTCGCAGGTCTGGCGATCCCAGGGGGCGGCGACCTTGCCCAGGTTGACGGCGGCGAAGATCAGTCGGCCGCCGGGCGGGATCGCGTCCGCCACCGTCGCGCCGATGGTCCCGGCCGCCGCCGCGCCCTTGGCCATCCGGCAGCTCAGGCGCGTGTCTCGGATCGGAAAGGCCGTCGTGTTGACCACCGCCCCGGTCAGCAGCACCGCGCCGTCGGCCTTGCGAAAGGCGGTGACGCTTTCGAGGGTCAGATAGGCCTGGGGCCGCGCCTGGACGGCGGCGCGATCGGCGACCAGAGGGCTTGTCGGCGCGGGCGGCGGGGCGACCGGACGCGGCGCCGGCGACGGCGCCTTGGGCGTCAGCAGGCCGACCACCAGCGCCACGACGCCTAGCGCGCCCAGCACCATCAGCGCCCGTCCGCGCGTGGCGAAGACCGGCAGCCGCGGGCTGGGCCGAATGACGAAGCTGAGCGCCAGGACGCCGGCGATCAGCCAGACCACCGGCAGGACGTGCGAGGCGAAGGACATGCCCTTCTCTAAACCGCCTTCCGCCCGGTTTTCCAAGCCTCAAGGCGTCGAAGCCCCGGCCCAGCCCCTTCCGACCTTCCGCTTCGAGCCGCTTCCCCGCGCCCGCGAACACGCCTAAACAGCAGCCATGGCGACCGGACCGGACATGATGCTGGAGCTGGCCTGCGGACAGGGACCGGTCTGCGGGGTGGACGAGGCGGGGCGCGGCCCCTGGGCGGGGCCGGTCAGCGCCGGCGCGGTGATCCTGGATCCCGATCGCGTGCCCAAGGGGCTGAACGACTCCAAGAAGCTCTCGGCCAAGGCTCGCGCGGCCCTGGAGGAAGAGATCAAGGCCGTCGCCATCGCCTGGTGCGTCGGCATGGCCTCGATCCAGGAGATCGCCGAGCTCAACATCCTGCACGCCGCCGGCCTGGCCATGCGGCGGGCGGTCGAGGGGCTGGCGGTGACGCCGGCCTTCGCCCTGGTCGACGGCAACTACGCCTTCAAACTGCCCTGTCCGGTGAAGACGGTGGTCAAGGGCGACAGCCTGTCGTGCTCGATCGCCGCCGCCTCGATCCTGGCCAAGGAGGCCCGCGACCGGATCATGATCGAGGCCGACGCCCTCTATCCCGGCTACGGCTTCGCCGGCCACAAGGGCTATCACGCGCCGATCCACGTCGAGGGCCTGCGCCGACTGGGCCCCTCGCCGATCCACCGCCTGGGCTGGGCGCCGGTCAAGGCCGCCCTGGCCGGCGAGCTGGCCGTCAACGCCGAGCTAGATCTTTGATCGCTCGAAGATTTTGAGTCTGATCGGACTCAAAACAGCGGGTTAACGCGCCGCTAACCACGTCTGGTGACGACGCATTTACCAGCAAGACTCATGATTCCGTTCTGTTTCTTGAGGATCGGGACCATGAAGTACGGGCCGGAAACCATCATCCTGGGCGACTGCATCGAGCAGATGAACGCCCTTCCGGAAAAGTCGGTCGATCTGATCTTCGCCGATCCGCCCTATAATCTTCAGCTGGGCGGCGACCTGCTGCGCCCCGACAATTCCAAGGTCGACGCGGTCGACGACCACTGGGACCAGTTCGAGAGCTTCGCCGCCTACGACAAGTTCACCCGCGAATGGCTGAAGGCCGCCCGCCGCGTCTTGAAGGACGACGGCGCGATCTGGGTGATCGGCAGCTATCACAACATCTTCCGGGTCGGCGTCGCGATCCAGGACCTGGGCTTCTGGATCCTCAACGACATCGTCTGGCGCAAATCCAACCCGATGCCGAACTTCAAGGGCACCCGCTTCGCCAACGCCCACGAGACCCTGATCTGGGCGTCGAAGAGCCAGAACGCCAAGCGCTACACCTTCAACTATGACGCGCTGAAGATGGCCAATGACGAGGTGCAGATGCGCTCGGACTGGACCATCCCGCTGTGCACCGGCGAGGAGCGCGTCAAGGGCGCCGACGGCCAGAAGGCGCACCCGACCCAGAAGCCCGAGGCCCTGCTCTATCGGGTGATCCTGTCGACCACCAAGCCGGGCGACGTGATCCTGGACCCGTTCTTCGGCGTCGGCACCACCGGCGCGGCCGCCAAGCGCCTGGGCCGCAAGTTCATCGGCATCGAGCGCGAGGCCGAATATCTCGATCACGCCAAGGCCCGCATCGCCAAGGTCACGCCGATCGCCCCGGAGGACCTGGAGGTCATGGGGTCGAAGCGCGCCGAGCCACGCGTGCCGTTCGGCACGATCGTCGAGGCCGGCCTCTTGTCGCCGGGCGACACCCTCTACTGCGCCAAGGGCACGCACGTGGCCAAGGTGCGTCCGGACGGCTCGATCACGGTCGGCGATCTGTCGGGCTCGATCCACAAGATCGGCGCGCTCGTGCAGAGCGCCCCGGCCTGCAACGGCTGGACCTACTGGCACTTCAAGACCGACGCGGGCCTGGCGCCGATCGACGTGCTGCGCGCCCAGGTGCGGGCGGGCATGAACTGAACACCTTGTGGGAAAGGCGTCGGCGTAATCGACGGTCGGAGGGTCCCGGGAAGACCCTTCGACTGATCCGCTCGGCGGATCGCCTGCCCGCCAGGGTTCGTTAGATCAGCCGCTCGGCCGCCCGCGCCGCTTTCAGGAACACGCTGGGCAGGGCGCCTAGTCCCTCGCGCGGGGTCCAGACGAAGTCGCCCGCGCTCGCGCCCTCGGCGGCGAACACCCGCAGCGTCAGCGAAAAGTGCGTGAAGACGTGCTCGACCGCGCCCAGGTCGCGCCAGGACGCGGCGACCGGCGCGGCGGCGACCGACTCGGCGTCGGTATAGGCCTCGGCCCGCCAGTCGCTGGTCGGCAGGCCCAGCATCCCGCCCAGCAGGCCCTTGGGCGGACGGCGGACCAGGGCGACCTCGTCCCCGCGCGTCAGGACATAGGCGACGCCGTGACGGCGCGGACGATCGGCCTTCCTGGTCTTCCTCGGATAGGTCTCGGGCGCGCCGCCCTTGAACGCCGCGCACCAGGCCGAAACCGGGCAGCGGTCGCACAGTGGGCTCTTCGGCTTGCACACCGTCGCTCCGAGATCCATCAGCGCCTGAGCCCAGTCGCCGGGACGCTCGCCGGTGACGAGGTCGCCCGCCAGCGACTTGAGTTCCGGCTTGGCGTCCGGCAACGGGGTCTCGACCGCGAACAGCCGCGACATCACCCGCTCGACATTGCCGTCGACGACATTGGCCGGCCGGTCGAAGGCGATCGCGGCCACGGCGGCGGCGGTATAGGCCCCGACGCCGGGCAGGGCGCGCAAGGCCTCCTCGGTGTCCGGAAAGACCCCGTCGTGCAGGCCGGCCACGGCGCGGGCGCAGGCCAGCAGGTTGCGGGCGCGGGCGTAGTAGCCCAGCCCCGCCCACGCGGCCATCAGGTCGCCGTCGTCGACGGCCGCGAGGTCCGATACGGTCGGCCAACGCTGGGTGAAGCTCAGGAAGTACGGCGTGGCGTGCGGCACGGTGGTCTGCTGCAGCATCACCTCCGACAGCCAGACGCGGTAGGGATCGGCGCGGACGCCGGCGCGGCGGTCGGCCGGCGAGAGGCGCCAGGCCAGAGTCCGCGCCTGGCGGTCGTACCAGGCCAGCAGGGCCGAACGGAGGGCGTCGCGGTTCTTCATGCCCCTCGCCTACCGCGAAGGGCCGCCCTCATGCTAGCTTTCGTCCATGCGCCGCCCCCTGCCCACGCCCGAAGAAGCGATCGCGATCCTCCGCGCCAAGCGGACCAAACCGCAGCGCCGCCCGCCGCCGCCGGCCGGCAAGAGCCTGGCGCCGCTGCTGAAGGATCTCGAGACCCGCTTCGGTCAGGGTCCGGCCGCGCTTCAGGCCCGCTGGCGCGAGATCGTCGGCGACACGCTGGCCCGCCGCACCGAGCCCGTCCGGATCATCAAGGGCCGAGGCGGCCAGGGCGGCGCGCTGGAGCTGCGGGTCGACGGCCCGGTGGCCTCTCTGATCCAGCACCAGGCGCCGCAGATCACCGCCCGCCTCGACATGCTGCTGGGCAAGGGCGTGGTCACGCGCCTGCGCATCGTCCAGGGCCCGATCCAGGCGCCCGTCGCCGCCGCGCCCCCGCGCCCCCGCCGCAAGCCGCCGCTGGACGCGGCGCTGGAGAAGCAGCTCGCCGACAGCCTGGCCGACCAGCCCGACGGCGCGCTGAAGGACGCCCTGATGAAGCTGGGCCGAGGCGTGCTGCGCGACCAGACCTGAGCCGCCGGTCCGACGATCCGATTGACAACGCCGCCACGATCACGCTGTTGCGGAGCCTTATCGACGCCCTTTTCCGTGGTCCTCTTTGGGGGCCTAAGAATCGCGCTTAAACTTCGCCGTTCTCGTTTCGAGGAAACCACCGACCATGCGTCCCCTGACCCGCCGGATCCTGACCGCCGTCGCCCTCACCGCCTCGCTGGGCGCGCTCGCCGCCTGCGGACCCAAGGGCGGCAAGGTCACCGCCGAGGACATGACCCTGGGCAATCCGAACGCCAAGGTCACGGTCATCGAGTACGCCTCGGTCGCCTGCCCGCACTGCGCCAGCTGGAACGCCGAGGTGTTCCCGGCCTTCAAGGCCAAGTACATCGACACGGGCAAGATCAACTATGTTTATCGCGAGGCCCTGACCGGCGAGCCGCGCCTGGCCAACGCCGGCGCCATGCTGGCCCGCTGCGCCGGCAAGGATAAGTACTTCCAGGTCACCGAGGCCCTATACCGCGCCCAGCGGAACATCTTCACCAGCGGCGACATCCGCGGCGAGCTGCTGACCATCGCCCAAGCCGCCGGCATGAACGAGGCCCAGTTCACCGCTTGCCTCAGCGACGACAACGCCGCCAAGTCGGCCGAGCGCATCGAGAAGATGATGAAGGACAACAACGTCCAGGGCACGCCGACCTTCGTGGTCAACGGCAAGCGCCTGGGCGGCGAGGACGGCGGCGAACAGACCCTGGCCCAGCTGGACGCGGCCATCGCGGACGCCTCGAAATAATGGACCGGCGCGCGCTTCTCCTGTCCGGCCTCGCCGTCGCGGCCGCCCCCGAGCTGGCGCGCGCCGCTCACCTGCCGCCGCTGCCCGGCGACATGGTCCTGGGCTCGCCCAAGGCGCCGGTGCAGTTCGTGGTCTACGCCTCGGCCAGCTGTCCGCACTGCGCCCACTGGTGGACGACGGTGCTGCCGTCGGTGCGCAAGGCGTTCATCGATACGGGCAAGGTGCGGCTGGTGTTCCGCGAATTCCTGACCCCGCCCAACGAGTTCGCCGCCGCCGGCTTCATCCTGGCGCGCCGCGTCCCGGGCAAGTATTTCGAGGTGCTGACCACCATCTTCGAGAAGCAGCAAGCGATCTACGACAGCGAGCATCTGTTCGAGGGCCTGGAGGCGATCGGCAAGCAGTACGGCCTGACCGAAAAGCAGTTCAGCGACGCCCTGGCCGATCCCGTGGCGCTGAAGGGCGTCAACGACCGCTTCGCCCGGGCGATGAATGAGCAGAATATCGAGCACACGCCCACCTTCTTCGTGAACGGCGCGGAATATCTCGGCGACTTCGAGTTCGCCGGCCTGTCCAAGGCCTTCGCCGCCGCCGCCGCGAAGAAGGGCTAGGCCCCGCGGGGAGGGCCTCATGCAGTTCCAGCGCCTTCGCCTTTCGGGCTTCAAGTCCTTCGTCGAGCCGACCGAGTTCCGGATCGAGCCGGGGCTTACGGGGATCGTCGGCCCGAACGGCTGCGGCAAGTCGAACCTGCTGGAAGCTTTGCGCTGGGTGATGGGCGCCAATTCGGCCAAGGCGATGCGCGCCGGCGGCATGGACGACGTGATTTTCGCCGGCAGCGGCGGCCGTCCGCCGCGCAACCACGCCGACGTCGCCCTGACCATCGACAATTCGGACCGCACCGCTCCGGCCCAGTTCAACGACGACCCGGTGCTGGAGGTGATCCGCCGCATCGATCGCGGGGCCGGCTCGACCTACAAGATCAACGGCCGCGAGGTGCGGGCCCGCGACGTGCAGCTGTTGTTCGCCGACGCCTCGACGGGGGCCAACTCGCCGGCCCTGGTCCGCCAGGGCCAGATCAGCGAGTTGATCGGCGCCAAGCCGCAGAACCGCCGCCGCATCCTGGAAGAGGCCGCCGGCGTCTCGGGCCTGCACACTCGCCGCCACGAGGCCGAGCTGCGGCTGCGCGCCGCCGAGGCCAATCTCGCCCGGCTGGAGGACGTGGCCCGCGAGCTCGAGACCGCCCTGAACCGCCTCAAGCGCGAGGCCCGCCAGGCCGAGAAGTACAAACGCCTGTCGGCCGAGATCCGCGCCGTGCAAGGGGCGGTGCTCTACACCCGCTGGACCGAGGCCCGCGACACGCTGGAGCGCACCCAACGCGAGGCCACCGAGGCCGCGCGGCTGGTCGAGGACACCGCCCGGGCCAGCGCCGCCGCCCAGGTGGCGCTCACCGAGGCCGAG
>NZ_SZWJ01000085.1:0-18754 GCF_012184455.1 Caulobacter sp. SSI4214
TTCCTGAACGACAAGGGCAAGGCCCAGGGCCAGGTTGAGGCTGAGGCTGAGGCTGCTGCTGAGGCTGGCCCGGGGCTGGCCCCGGTTGGCCGCCCCGGTTCCAGCCGCCGGGTCCATGGTCGCCGCCGCGCCCGCCGCCTTGCCAGCCGCCACGATCGCCGCGCGGGCCGCCCTCGCGTTGAGGCTGTCCCGGCTGCTGCTGATCCTGAGCGACCACCGCGCCGGCGGCGCCGGCGTGCGCCGCCGCGCCGCTCAACAGCGAGAGCGCCAGGGCGGTCGTGATCAGACGTTTCATTTCATGCTCCAAGGGCCTTGAGGCCGGCCCGGGCTTGTCCCTTGATATCAGTCTCGGATTCGCCGGATGAACCGGGCTTGAACGGAATAACGCCCAAGGAGCCTGAATGACCGCGCATCCCAATGACGTCGTCAGCTTCTGGCGCCAGGCCGGACCCGCCAAGTGGTTCAAGAAGGACCCCGCCTTCGATCAGGCCATCGCGCTGAAGTTCGAACAGACCCACTACCGCGCCTCGATGCGACGATACGACGGCTGGAACGAGACGCCGGTCGGGGCGCTGGCCCTGCAAATCCTGCTCGATCAGTTCCCCCGCAATATGTACCGTGACACGCCGCACGCCTTCGCCACCGATCCATTGGCCCGGATGTTCGCCCGCGCCGCCATCGCCGCCGGTCACGACCAGGACGTCGCGATCGAACCCGACCTGCGACGGTTCTTCTATCTGCCGTTCGAACACTCCGAGTCTCTGGTCGACCAGGAGTTCAGCGTCGAGCTGTTCGCCGCCTTGCAGGCCGACACCGGCGACGAGGAGTCGATGAAGTTCGCCCTGCTCCACCGCGACATCATCGCCCGCTTTGGTCGCTTCCCCCATCGCAACCCCGGCCTGGGGCGCGAGACGACCGAGGCCGAGCAGGCCTTCCTCGATGACGGAGGCTTCGCGGGTTAGATCGGCTTCATGGGGCACGCTCAATCTTGGCGCGCTCCGGCTGTCCATGTAGGTTGCGCCCGAACGCCATCAGGCCCACCAGGGAAACGATATGAAAGCCTTCCGCAGCGCGCTGACCGTCGGTCTGGCGCTTACTGTCCTGACGCCCGAGATCGTCTTCGCCCAGGCAAAGGCCAGCAAGGGCCAGCAGATGCAGACGCAGGCGTCGGGCGAGGTTCCCCATTGCTCGCGCAAGCTGGGCACGCTGTCGATCGTCGACGGCGACGATCCCAGCGGCTGGACCCAATACAATCTCGCCTCGCCGCAGAAGGTGCTGCGCGCCATTGTCCAGCGCTCGGGTTGCTTCAACCTTGTCGATCGTGGCGTTGGCCTTAGCGCGGCCCAGAAAGAGCGCAATATCGAAGGCAACCTCGGCCTGCAGCGCGGCTCCAATGTCGGCCAGGGTCAGGTCAAGGCGGCCGACTACGTGCTGGTGGCCGAGGTCCAGGGCAGCAACAGCAATGTCGGCGGCGGCGCGGTGGCCGGCGCCATCGGCGGCCTGATCGGCGGTCGCGTCGGCGGCCTGGTCGGCGGCATCAAGACCAAGAAGCTGGAAGCCAACACCGTCCTGTCGCTGACCAATGTCCGCACCACCGAGACCATGTCGGTGGCCGAGGGCTATGCGGTCAAGAACGACATCGGCTGGGGCGCGGGCGGCGGCCTGGGCTTCGCCGGCGCGGTCGGCGGCGGTTACGAAGACACCGACATCGGCCGCATCGTCACCCTGTCGTTCATCAACGCCTACACCAAGATGGTCGGCGATCTGGGTCTGCTCTCGCAGGGCGGTCCCGCCGCCGCGGCGGCCCCGGCCAAGACCTTCACCGCCCAGCGCCCCGTGGCCATGCGCGCCGCCCCTGTCGCCGGCGGCAAGCTGATCCGCACCCTCCCCGCCGGCGCCATCGTCTACCCGACCGGCAAGCAGCAGGAACTGTGGTGGGAAGTGGCCGACGAGAACGACAATGTCGGCTGGGTGCTGAACACCGGCCTCGCGCCGAGCAAGTAAGGTCCTTGGCCCCTTCCCCCTCGCGGGGAAGGGGTTGGGGATGGGGGCGCCGGCTCCGTATCGGTCGGAGCCAGCGCGGACACCCCCACCCCTGCCCCTCCCCGCAAGGGGGAGGGGATCTGACATTGGGATCGTTTGCGTCCATCTGTGGATCGCTTCGGGCGCCGCAGTGTTCAACGACGTGATTCGCCCCCAAAGTCATCCACATGACCACCGCCGTCCTCGACGTCCCGAAAGCCACCGCCGACCATCCCGAGTGGCAGTACCTCGCGCTCCTCGCCGACATCCTCGAAAACGGCGTCCAGCGCGGCGACCGCACGGGCACCGGCACGCTGGGCGTGTTCGGCCGGCAGATCCGCTTCGACCTGGCCAAGGGTTTCCCGGTCCTGACCACCAAGAAGCTGCACCTGCGCTCGATCATCATCGAGCTTCTGTGGTTCCTGAAGGGCGACACCAACATCGCCTATCTCAAGGACAATGGCGTGCGCATCTGGGACGAGTGGGCCGACGAGAACGGCGACCTCGGTCCGGTCTACGGCAAGCAGTGGCGCTCGTGGGCGGCGCCCGACGGCCGCGTGATCGACCAGATCAGCCATCTCGTCGAAAACCTGAAGACCAATCCGAGCAGCCGTCGCCACATCGTCACGGCCTGGAACCCGGCCGATGTCGACGACATGGCCCTGCCGCCGTGCCACTGCCTGTTCCAGTTCTTCGTCGCGGACGGCAAGCTGAGCTGTCAGCTTTACCAGCGCAGCGCCGACGTGTTCCTGGGCGTGCCGTTCAACATCGCCTCCTACGCCCTGTTGACCCTGATGGTCGCCAAGGTCGTGGGCCTGAAGCCGGGCGAGTTCGTCCATACGTTTGGCGACGCGCACCTTTACCTGAACCACCTCGACCAGGCCCGCGAGCAACTGACCCGCGAGCCCTATCCCTTCCCGACCATGACCATCGCCGACAAGCGCGATCTGTTCGGCTTCGAATACGAGGACTTCGCGCTGGAAGGCTACCAGGCCCACCCGCACATCAAGGCCGAGGTCTCGGTCTGATCGGCCGCCCGACGCGCGTCAGTATCGCGCGCGGAGCTCCAGCGAGATCGTCCGAGGCCGCTGCGGCGTGCTCTGCCGCGAAAGCCTGACGGTGAAGGGATTGCCGTAGGCGAAGGTGTCGCCCGCGCTGTCGAAAAGATTGTCCGCCGCCAGGCCCAAGCTGAGCCGATCCGACCAAAGCCGCGCGGCCAGGCGCGTCGTGGCGTAGCCGCCCATGGACGGGGCGGTCGCGCCGTCAAAGCTCAGGCGCGAGTGGCCGACATAGGCCGCCCGCGCGTCGGCGCTCGCGCGCCATCCCCGTCCGACGGACCACGCGTAGCTCGCCGCGAGCGAAGCGGAACCCTTGGGCACGCCCGCCAGGCCGAAATCCTTGCGCCCGGGAAAGGCCGCGTTCACGGTCTCCAGCTCGGGATTGTCCAGCAGGAAATTGGCGTTCAGCCGCAGCCCATCGTTGACATAGCTTCCCTCGAATTCGAGGCCGATATCGCGGCCGTCGCCCAGATTGGCGGTGTAGGGCAGCCCGGACGGCAGCAACTGATCGCTCTGGATGTCCTTCCAGGACGCCAGGAACGAGGCGGCCCGCAATCGCAGCCGACCGCCCATCCAGGATGTCTTGACGCCCGCCTCGTAACTCCAGAGCTCGTCGCCGCCATAGCGGCGCTGCGGCTCGCCCCCGGCGGTGTCAAAAGCCTGGGACGGGATCAGCGCCGTGTTGAAGCCGCCCGACCGATAGCCCTCGGCGGCCTGGACATAGACCAGCGTCGAGGCGCTGGGGGCGAAGGACACCACTACCTTGGGCGCGAAACCGACATAGCTCTGTGCGTCGCGGAAAAGCGCCGACGCGCCGCCCGCCGTGGCGTGGCTGGAGGCCTCCGAGCGCGTCGCGAAGAGTCGCCCGCCGAGGGTCAGGCTCCAACCGCGCCCCAGGTCGCCGATCGCCTCCCCGAACAGCGCCGCCTCGCCCAGGACGTCGCGCCGCCTCTCGCGGGCCAGGGGCGTCGCGGGCTGGTCGGCCAGGACGATCACGCCATCGCGCCCCTGACGCGTGCGGGCCAGGAAGGCGCCGACCTGCCACTGGATCCAGCCCGCCGGACGCGAGGCCAGCGACGCCTCGGCCACCACGGCGCCGACATGATCGCTGTCATCGAAGGCCGTCGCCGCGGCCAGCGGAACCGGAACCGGCGGAGCGGCGCTGGCGTCATAGCGGCTGGAAAGGTCGTGCCGCACCGCGGCCAGGGTCAGCTTCGCGTCCTGCCCCAGAAAGGCGCCCCGAGCGCCGACATGGACCTCCAGGAAGTCGTTGTCGTGCGGCTCGGCGATCCGGCCCCGCCGCGCATAGGGCCCCACGTCGCGCTCGGCGTACTGGGTGTCCTTGGAATTGATCGCCTGGCTGGTCGCGCCGGCCTCGGCCGTCCAGTCGGTCCCAAGCTGGACTTGGGCGGAGAGACGGACGCCGCTTCGGCGGGCGCCGTTGACGTCCGATCTTCCCTGACCAAGATCGTCGATATAGCCGCCCTGCCGCTCGACATAGCCGACCAGCCGCGCGGCGGCGCGGCCCTCCAGCAGCGGCATGTTGATCATCGCCGACGCCAGGCCGCCGGCCTTGCCGCCGTGCGTGGCCGAGGCCGAGAGCGACGTCCAGGCGTCGAAGGCCTCGGGGTCGGGGCGATGGGTGGTCAGTTGCAGAACGCCGCCCAGCGATCCCGCGCCGTAGAGCGCGCCCTGCGGCCCCCGCAGCACCTCGACCTGCCCCATGTCGACCATCAGCAGATCCGGATCGGGGGCGTTGTAGGTCAGCCGCACGTCGTCCAGATAGATGCCGACCATCGACTGGGTCTGGCCGGTCAGGGGCCCGTCCGACAGGCCGCGCAGGATGACCTTGTCGCGCCCCGGCCCGAGATTGGTCACCGTCATCGACGGAACCGTCAGGGCCAGATCGCCAGCGTCGTGCACGCCTTGGGCCGCCGCCGCGCGCTCGTCCAGCGCGCTGACGGAGTAAGCCAGGCGATCGGCGAGCGCCAATCGACGCGTGGCGACGATGACCAGCTCGGAAAGCGGCGGCGGCGCCTCCGCCCGGTCCTGAAAGGCCGGCACGGCGGGGGCGCGCGGCGGCGGAGCGGCGCTGGGGAGGATCTTGTAGGCCCTCGGCGCGACGAGCCGGGCCTCGCAGCCTGTCCCGCGCAGCAGGGCCTTCAAGGCCGCGTCGGGATCCGCGCGACCGGAAAAGCCGGGCGAGAGGCCGCATTCCCGGGCGACGCCGAGATCGATCGAAACACGTCCTTGCAGGGCGAACGCCGTCGCGGCCGCCTTCAGCGGACCGGCGGGAATGGCGAAGGATACGGGCTCGCCCGCGCGCGCGCCCATCGGCGCGACGGCCAGGCCGACCGCCGACGCCATGCCCAGGCGCCGCCATGCGCGGTTATGCAAGATCACGCCCCTCCAACACGGTCAGGGCGTCACCTTAGGACCATTTCCCCGTTCTCGCGATCAACGGTCAGCCCGGCATAGCCGGCCAGCACGCGGACGGCCGCGTCCTGGTCTTCCAGCGCGATCACGCCCGAGAACCGTCGCCCCGCGACTTGGGGCGCGATCCGGATCGGCGTCGTAAAGCGACGGTTGAGGTCGGCGACGATGTCGCCCAGCGTCTCGTTGTCCGCGACCAGTTGGCCCTGCGTCCAGGCGAAGGCGCCATCGGGGGCGACCCGCCGCACCTCCGAGCGCGCCGCGCCCTCCTCATGACGCAGTTCCTGGCCCACCGTCAGGCGAACCGGCGACTGTCCGTCCCGCTGCGCCACCTCGACCACGCCACGCCGCACGGTGACGCGGACGCTCTTGTCGTCGTGACGAATATTGAACTCGGTGCCCACCACCCGCACGCGCTGGTCGCCCACCCCGATCACGAACGGTCGGGAGGGATCCTTGGCCACGTCGAAGCTAGCCTGAGCCAAGCCCATCTCCACCTGACGCTTCCGCCAACCCAGCCGCACGCTGAGCTTGGAGCCGCCATCCAGGGTGATGCGGGTGCCATCGGCCAGGGCGATGCGCCGCGTTTCGCCAGGTCGGGTTTCGTAGGTGACGCTCTGGCCTTGCGAGGCCGTCCACAGCGCGGGTCCTCCGACCAGAACCGCCAGCGAGGCGGCGATCGCGCCGCCGATCCAGACGCGGCGCGCCGGCGCGGGCGTCCGCTTGGGAAAGCTTACGACATTGGGCTGCGGCGGCGGCAGGCGCTCGGCGAGCTCGGCCTTGCGCGCGTCGAGATCGGCGACGATCAGCTCGGCCTCCTCGAACGCCGCCAGCCTCGCCTCGGAACCCTCCAGCCAGTCCGACAGGGCCGCCCAATCCTCCGCCGTCGCCGCGTCGGACTGGACGCGGACCAGCCACGCGACGGCTTCGTCGCGCAACCCCTCCTTCGTTTCCAGGCCCTGATCGCTCATCCGACTTCGCCGTTCGTAGGAAGGCGGTCCGCCTCCCCTTTCGCCCCAAAGACGCCATAATGCCCCGGGCGCCTCAAAAGAATTTCGCGCATCGCCTTCATGGCCACCGCCCCACCTTGGCGACGATGAGCCGGAGGCTGGCCATCATGTATTTCTCGATGCTCGAACGAGACACGCCCATCGCGGCGGCCGTCTCGGAATGACTCAGGCCTTCCAGCTTGTGCAGCCGGAACGCTTCCTGGGCGGCGGGCGGCAGGGCCTTGACCGCTTCCAGGATGCGCGAGAGCTGCAGCTTCGCCGCCGCAGCCTCGTCGGCCGGCGCCTCCTCGGCGATCTGAGCGCCGCCCACGTCCGACACATGCGCTCCATGCCATTGGGCGTCGCGCGCCTCGGCCCTTCGCCGCACCTTGATGCGATCCAGCATCAGGTTCGTGCCGAGGCGGTAGAGGTAGGCCGTCGGATTGTCGATCGCCTCGTCCCGTCGGTCCACGATCTTCAGATAGATATCCTGCACCAGGTCCTCGGCCGCCTCCTCGGAGCGCAGGCGCACGCGAAAGTAACGCAGCAGGTCCTCGCGCCGCTCCATGTAGGCGAAAAGCAGGGGATGGACGTCGGTGTCGTCCAAGGCGCGGTCGCGCTCCTCGAAGGGACGGCGCCGAGAATCCGCGCCTGCGACAATCTTTCCGAACCGCCGGCCCAGCGCAACCGTCGAAAGCTTTGAGGCGCCTTTCTCGGCGCGTCGTCCTTGCCCGTCGAAAGCGCTTGAGCGCCATCCTGGGCAGGAGCCTCCCCTTGCTTGAAGTCGCGATGATGAACGACGGCGCCCACGTCGGCAGTCTATGCTTCGACGCCGATCGCGTGCGCCGGTTCACCTCGGTCGAGCCCCGCGTCATCTCGATCCACCAGCATTTCCGCCCTGAGCGCGAGCGGGTGGAGGCCTATATTCAGGCGACCTACGCCGAGGCCTTCAACGGCCGCATCCGCGCGCACTATCCGACCCTGATGAGCGTGCAGGACGCCGGGGGCCGGATCCACGCCGCCGTCGGCTTTCGCCTGGCCAGCGACGAGCCGCTGTTCCTGGAACGCTATCTGGACGAGCCGATCGAGACGGTGCTGGGCATGGCCCGCGCCGGCGTCGCCGAGATCGGTAACCTGGCCTCGGCCAGCGCCGGCGCATCGCTTTTCCTGTTCATGGCCCTGGCGCGTCACCTGCATCAGCTAGGCCGCGACCACGCCGTCGCCACCGCCACCCGCCAGTTGCGTCGGACCTTCGGCCGCGTCGGTTTTCCAACCCGGACGCTGACCGCCGCCGATCCCGCCCGCCTCGGCGCCGAGGCCAAGGACTGGGGCGGCTACTACGCGCGCGACCCCGAGGTGCTGGCCGGCGCCATCGCCCCCGCCCTGGCGCCGCTGAGTCAGCTGCTGATGACCCAACCGCCCGCGATCGACGGCGTTCGCGCCCGCCTGCACCCGCGCCTGGGAGAGCTTTCATGAGCCGCGTCCTCGCCGCCGTCGGCCAGCGCGCGCGTCTGAACGACGACGCCATCGCGCTGAGCGACCAAACCGTGGCGTTCACCTATGGCGCGCTCGAGACCGCCATCGCCGCCGCCGCCCGAGACCTCCAGGCCTGGGCGCCGCGCGTCAGACCCGGCTCGCCGGTCGCCGTGCGCCTGCCCAACGGCCCCGCCTGGGTGATCCTGGACCTGGCCCTGATCCGCCTGGGCTGGATCAGCCTTCCCCTGCCCGGCTTCTTCACCGACGCCCAGCGCCAGCACGCCATGGCCGACGCCGGCGCGAGCCTGCTGATCGAGGCGTCGGACGGCGACAGCCAGGACCTCGCCATCGCCACGACCGCGCTTCGCGTGACGCCACTCGACCTGCCCCCGCGCGCGCTCCCGGCGGGTACCGCCAAGATCACCTACACTTCGGGCTCGACCGGCCAACCCAAGGGCGTTTGCCTGTCGCTCCAGCAAATGGAGGCTGTCGCCAGCGGCCTCGTCGCGGGGATCGGGGCGGATTACGCCGGCCTGCATCTGCCCCTGCTGCCGCTGTCCATCCTGCTGGAGAACGTGGCCGGGCTTTACACCACCCTGCTGGCCGGCGGTCGCTATCATGTCCTGCCGCCCGGGCCGCTTGGCCTGGCGGATCCCTTCCGGCCCGATCTGCCGAAACTGGCCGGCGCCATCGCCGAGCAGGGCGCCAACAGCCTGATCCTGGTGCCGGAACTGCTGCGCGCCCTGATGATGGTCATGACCTTCACCGGCGTCCGCCTGCCCGACCTTAAGCTGGTGGCCGTCGGCGGCGCCAAGGTCGCGCCCTCGCTGCTGGCCCGCGCGGACGAGCTGGGGCTGCCGGTCTACGAGGGCTACGGCCTCAGCGAGTGCGCCTCAGTCGTGGCGCTGAACACCCCGTCCGGGCGCAAGGCCGGAACGGTCGGACGCCCCCTGCCGGGCCTTGACGTCTCCATCCGGGACGGCGAGATCGTCGTCGGAAATTCGGGCTTCCTGGGCTACGCCGGCGGCGAGCCCCGCGAGGGTCCCGTCTTCACCGGCGATCTGGGCGCGTTCGACGAGGACGGCTTCCTGCGGATCTCGGGCCGCAGACTCAACACGATCATCACCGCGCACGGCCGCAACGTCGCGCCGGAGTGGGTGGAGAGCGAGCTGACCGCCCAGCCGGAGATCCGCCAGGCCGTGGTGCTGGGCGAGGCCCAGGCCGAGCTCTCGGCGCTGATCGTGCCCCTGATCCCCGGCATGGATGAGGCGGCGATCGCCGGCGCGGTGGACCGGGCCAACGCCAATCTGCCGCCCTATGCCCGCGTCGGCCGCTGGCTGGTCCGCGACGCCTTCGATCCCGCGGCCGGCGAACTCACCAATAACGGACGTCCCCGTCGCGCGGCGCTCAGCGCCCGCCATCGGGACTTTCTGGACGCTTCCACGACAGGAGACCTCGCGTGACCTTTTACCAACGCCTCGTCGGCGAGACGGTCGGCGGCCAGATGGCCCTGGCCTCGACGCCGCAGATCCAGGACGGCCTCGCCGGCCGCATCTCGCGCGAGACCTACATCGCCTATCTGACCGAGGCCTATCATCACGTGAAGCACACCGTGCCTTTGATGCGGGAGGCCCGCGCCCGGATGGACGCCGCACACCAGCGGTTCGTCCAGGCCCTGGACGACTACATCGCCGAGGAGACCGGCCACGAGCACTGGATTCTCGCCGACATCAAGAACTGCGGCGGCGACGCCGAGGCCGCGCGGACCGGCACGCCGCGTCCGGCGACCCTGGCGATGACCGACTACGCCTATGACTACATCCGCCACCGGAACCCGATGGGCTTCTTCGGCATGGTGTTCGTGCTGGAAGGCACCAGCGTGCGCCTGGCCACCCAGGGCGCCGAGGCGGTCGCGCGGAACCTGGGGCTCGGCCCCGAATGCTTCAGCTACCTGACCTCGCACGGGTCGCTGGACCTGGAACACCTGGCCTTCTTCGAGACCCTGATGAACGAGGTCGAGGATCCGGCCGACCAGGCGGCGATCATCGAGGTGGCCCAGGCCATTTTCGAGCGCTTCGCCAAGGTCTTCCTGTCGATCCCCCACACCCGCGAGGCCGCCCATGCTTGACGGCAAGACCGTTCTGATCACGGGCGCGTCCGGCGGCCTCGGCGCCTTGGTCGCCGAACAGCTCCGGGCGGAAGGCGCGCGCATTGTCGCCCTGGGTCGCTCGCGCCCCGCCGGGAGCATCGACCAGTTCCTGCGCCACGATCTGTCGACGCCCGAGGGGATCGAAGCCGCCGCCCAGGCGGTGGCGGACCGCCCTTGGGACCTGCTGGTCAACCTGGCCGGCGCCCAGCACTTCGGCCCCGTGGAACAGGAGACGCCCGCGCAGCTGGTCTCGGGCTACCTGGTGAATCTGGTCGCCCCGGTGCGCCTGGCCCAGGCGGTCGCGCCGGGCATGAAGGCGCGCGGGTCAGGCCAGATCGTCAACATCGGCTCGATCTTCGGCTCGATCAACTTCGCCCATTTCGCCACCTATTCCAGCGCCAAGGCCGGGCTTCGCGGCTTTAGCCAGGCGCTGCGGCGCGAACTGGCCGGCACGGGGGTGGACGTCACCTATGTGGCGCCGCGCGCGGTGCGAACGGCCATGATCTCCGAGCGCGTGCTGGAGTTCGCCAAGCTCACTCAGATGCACATCGATCCGCCCGAGGCGACGGCCGCTCGCATCGTCGCCGCCATCAAGGCGCGGCGGCGCGACGTCTATCTCGGCTTTCCCGAAGCCTTCTTCGTCCGCCTCAACGCCCTGCTGCCGGGCTTGGTCGATCGCGCCCTGTCGGCCAACGACCGCAAGGCCGCTCGGCTCTTCGCCCGCTAGATTTCAGGACCGCATATGACCCGAAAACTCCTCCCCGCCCTTAGCCTGACCCTCTCGCTGATGGCCGGCGCCGCCCGCGCCGACGCGCTTGATCCCCGCCTCGACGGCCTGGCGCGCGCCTGGGCTCACGCCAACTACGAGATCACCGACAAGAGCGCCCAGGGCGAGGCCGCCGCGCAGGTGGCCGCCGAGGCCGACGCCTTGGCCAAGCAGAATCCCGACCGCGCCGAACCCCTGGTCTGGGAGGCGATCGCCAAGGCCACGCAGGCCGGCGCCAAGGGCGGGCTGGGCGGCCTGGCCCTGGCCAAGGAATCCAGGGCGCTCCTGGAAAAGGCCGAGAAGATCAATCCCGCCGCCCTGGGCGATGGATCGGTCTATACCAGCCTCGGCTCGCTCTACGCCCAGGTGCCCGGCTTTCCGATCGGGTTCGGCGACCCGAACAAGGCGCGCGCCTATCTGCGGAAGGCCCTGGCGGCCAACCCCAATGGCGTCGATCCCAACTTCTTCTACGGCGACTTCCTGATGCGTCAGAACGACTATGCCGGCGCCGTCGCGGCCTTGAAGAAGGCCATCGCCGCGCCGGCGCGTCCGGGCCGCGAAGTCGCCGACAAAGGCCGCAAGGCTCAGGCGGCGGCGCTTCTGAGCCAAGCCCAAGCCAAGCTGCGATAGAGCGTGACGCCGAAAGTGGGAACCGGTTTCGGCGCGAGTCACGCTCTAAGTATCTGATTTAGAGCCTCGCGGGCGCGCGCCATCCGACCGCCGCGCCCGCGCACCAAATCCTCGGTTCAGGGTCTGAGCACGATCTTGCCCGCCAGTTGCGCGGACTGCAGCAGCGCCTGGGCCTCGGCCGCTTCGGCCAACGGCAGCACCTTGGCGATCTTCGGCTGGATCGCCCCGGACGCGATCAACTCCAGCACCGCCGCCAGGTCTCGCCGGTAAGGCTCGGGGCGGGCGTCGCGCCAGGAAGTCACGTTGTAGCCGACGACGCCTTGGCTGTGGCTGAACAGCCGAAGCGCCGACAGGCGGTCGGCCAGCAGCATCCCGATCATCGCGGCCGGGCGCGCCTTGCCGCCCCGGGTGGCGTCGTAGCCGCCATACAGCACCGCGGTTCCACCGTCGCGCAGCGCCGCGAGGGAAGCCGCCTTCAGATGCGCGCCGCCCACATGGTCGAAGGCCGCCACGACCCCGCCGTCCGAGATCGCCATGGCGCGATCGGCGACCGCCTCGGCGCGATAATCGATATGGACGCCGCCCTTGGCCTCGACCTCGCCCTTCTTGCCGGCGGAGGCCGAGCCGATGGCTCGCACGCCCGCGCGCCGCGCGAAATCCAGCAGCAGACCGCCGACCCCGCCGGCGGCGCCGTGGACCAGGACCCACTCGCCGGGCGCGGCGCTGGCGACGCGATGGAACATCTGCCAAGCGGTTAGGCCGTTCAGGACCCCGGCGACCAAGGCCTCGGCTGGCGCGTCCTCCGGCGCGGCGACCAGAAAGCGCGCCTCGACATTCCGGCGCGTAGCGTAGGAGCCTGTCACCGTCAGGGCGGCCACCCGCTGCCCGATCTCGAAGCCGACCACCTCCGGACCCAGGGCCTCGATCCGGCCGACGAAGTCGTAGCCTGGCGTCACCGGCGCCTTCACGCCGGGATAGAGGCCGGTCCGCATCACGACGTCGGCGAAGGCTACCCCCGCGGCCTCGATCGCGACCCGCGCCTGGCCTGGTCCGGGAGGCGGCAAGGAAACCTCGCGGCCCTTCAGCACCTCGACCCCGCCGGTGCGCGCCATGTGCATCTCGAACGCCGTCACCGTCATCGCGACCTCCCCGACCGTCGATATCGATCTCGCACAGTGATCAACACCCCGCGTTCGATCAAGGCATGGCGCGCCGAGCCGACGCTCGCTAATCAAGGCGCATGAGCACGCCCATCCTCGCCCTCGTCGTCGCCCGCGCCGCCAACGGCGTGATTGGCCGTGACGGCGACCTGCCCTGGCGGCTGAAGTCGGACCTGGCCCTGTTCAAGGCCAACACCCTGGGCAAGCCGGTGATCATGGGCCGCAAGACCTGGGACAGCCTGCCCCGCAAGCCCCTGCCGGGCCGGATGAACGTCGTCCTGACGCGCGACCAGAGCTTCGAGCCCGAGGGCGCGGTGCCCTGCGAGACCTGGATGGAAGCCGTGCAGATCGCCAAGGAACAGGCGGCCGACGACGGCGTCGAGGAGGTCTGCGTGATCGGCGGCCGGGCGCTGTTCGAACTGGCCCTGCCCAAGGCCAGACGTCTTTACCTGACCGAGGTGGACGCCCAGGTCGAGGGCGACGTCCACTTCCCCGCCTTCGATGAAAGCGCCTGGATCGAAGTGCGCCGCGAGGAACATCCCGCCGGCGAAGGCGACGACCACGCCTTCGTGTTTCGGATTCTGGAGCGGCGCTGACGGGTTAGGCTTAGGCTCAAGCGACCTGCTCCCGAGACTACTCCCGCGCGCGCGACACGGTTCGCCGAACAGACCCCTCGCCAGGTTCAAACGAGCGTTTATAGTCCTCGCCAACGCTCATCAGAGGCGAAGGGAGACGTCATGGACATCGAACTGGTCACCGAAGGTTTGCAGTTCCCGGAAGGCCCCGTGGCCATGGCCGACGGCTCGGTGATCCTCACCGAGATCCAGGGCCAGCGCCTCACGCGGGTCTGGCCGGACGGCCGCAAGGAGACGGTCGCCGAGACGGGCGGCGGTCCCAACGGCGCCGCGATCGGGCCCGATGGCGCGCTCTACATCACCAACAATGGCGCCAGCTTTCAGTTCTTCGAGGCCAATGGCCTGAACATTCCTGGCCCCACCCCGCCCGAGCACACCGGCGGCTCCATCCAGCGCGTCGACATCAAGACCGGGGCGGTGACCACGCTCTATAGCGAATGCGACGGCAAGGCGCTGGTGGGTCCCAACGACCTCGTCTTCGACAAGCAGGGCGGCTTCTGGTTCACCGATCACGGCTGTTCGACGCCCGACGGCCGCAAGTATGGGGCGCTCTACTACGCCCTGGCCGATGGCTCGAAGATCACCCGTTGGCGCGATCACTTCGTCTCGCCCAACGGCGTGGGCCTGTCGCCGGACGAGAAGACCGTCTACATGGCCGACACCATGCTGGGGCGGCTTTGGTCGTTCGACGTGGCCTCGCCGGGCGTGCTGGCCGATCCTCTGCCTCTGCAGCCCGGCAACGTGGTCTGCAATCTGCCGGGCTACCAATTGCTCGACAGTCTGGCGGTCGAGGCCGGCGGCAAGGTCTGCGTCGCCACGATCATCAACGGCGGCGTCACCGCCTTCGACCCGGATGGCACGACCGAGCACTACGCCTTCCCGGACGTGATCGTGACCAATATCTGCTTCGGCGGCGTCGACATGCGCGACGCGTGGATCACCGCCTCGGGTACCGGCAAGCTCTACAAGGCGCGCTGGCCGCGTCCGGGCCTGAAGCTGAATTTCAACGCCTAGAGCCTTTAGCCTGAAATCGGAATCGATTTCAGGCGTTAAAAAGGCTCTAAATCAAATGTTTAGAGCGTGAGATAAGCTGAAACCGGTTCCCACTTTCAGCCTCACGCTCTAATCGGCGCCGACTGAACACGGAAACACCGATCCCCTTTGGAGGAGATCGGTGTTTCAAGGCCAAACAGTCTGGCTTAGTAAAGCGTCGCCAGCGCCGAGCGTTCGTAGTTCAGCAGCTCGTCGGTGCGGCCGTCGCGGATCTTCACGACCCATTCCGGATCCTGCAGCAGGGCGCGGCCGATGCCGACGAGGTCGAACTCGTCGCGAGCCAGGCGCTCTAGCAGGCCGTCGATCGAAGCCGGCTGACTGCCCTCGCCGGCGAAGGCGGCGACGAACTCGCCCGACAGGCCCACGGAACCGACCGTGATGGTGGGCGCGCCGGTCAGCTTCTTGGCCCAGCCGGCGAAGTTTAGGTCGCTGCCTTCGAACTCCGGCTCCCAGAAGCGGCGCTGGCTGCAGTGGAAGATATCGGCGCCGGCGTCGGCCAGCGGCTGCAGCCAGGCTTCCAGAAGTTGCGGCGTCTCGGCGTTCTTGACCGAGAAGTCCTGCTGCTTCCACTGCGACAGGCGGATGATCACCGGATAGTCGGGGCCCACGGCGGCGCGCACGGCCTTCAGGATCTCGGCGGCGAACCGGCTGCGTTCGGCGATCGTCGGACCGTTCAGGTGGTCTTCGCGGATATTGGTGCCGTTCCAGAAGAACTGGTCGATCAGATAGCCGTGGGCGCCATGCAGCTCGATCGCGTCGAAGCCGAGACGCTTGGCGTCGGCCGCGGCGGTGGCGAAGGCGGCGATGGTGTCGGCCACGTCGGCGTCGGTCATCGGCGTGGTGAAGGGCTCGCCGCCCGCCTTGGAAATGCCCGAGGGGCTGTCGACCTTGCCCAGCTTGTCCTTCCCCTGCGCCGAGCCCACGTGCCACAGCTGCGGGGCGATCAGCCCGCCGGCGGCATGGACCTCGTCGACGACCTTCTTCCAGGCGGCCAGTTCCTTGTCGCCGTGGAAGCGCGGAATGTTGGCGTCGTTCAGCGAGGCGGGACGGGCCACGCCCGTGCCCTCGGTGATGATCAGGCCGACCTTGTTCTCGGCCCGACGGCGGTAATAGGCCGCCACCTCGTCGGTCGCGACGCCGCCCGGCGAGAACGACCGCGTCATCGGCGCCATCACCGTCCGGTTCGGCAGCTTCAGCGACTTGAATTCGAACGGCTTGAACAGGGCGTCGAGGGACATGGAGTCTTCCGTGGATGGAAAAGGATCGAGCGCGATCCAAACATCCGTTTGGATCGCGCGTCCATGCAGAAAAACTGGAACCGCGAGTGTTTCGGAGCGCGCGCCCCGCCGTCCCGTCGCTTCGCCGCGACGCGTCGGCGGGGCTTTGGCCTCAGAGACCCAACACCATCTTGGCCATGATGTTGCGCTGGATCTCGTTGGAACCCGCGTAGATCGAGGCCTTGCGGTAGTTGAAATAGGCCGGCGCCGCCGGGGCCGCGTAGTCTGGTCCCGCCCGGCCGTCATTCGCGGGCGACCACGGATCCTGGACGAACGGCGCGGCATAGTTTCCCACCGCCTCGACCGTCAGCTCGGTGATCGCTTGCTGGTATTCGGAGCCCACGCATTTCAGCATCGACGAGGCCGGGCCGATCGCCTTGCCCGCGGTGCGCCCGGAGAAGATCCGCAGCTCGGTGGCGTTCAGCGCCTCGACCTGGATTTCCAGGTTGGTGATCTTGGTCCGGAACTCGGCGTCGTCGATCAGCCGTCCACCGTCGTCCGCTCGCTCCAGGGCGGCGATGCGCTTGACCTTCTTCAGCATGTTCATCAGGCCCGGCGCGTAGGCGTTGCCGCGTTCGAACTCGAGCAAGTACTTGGCGTAGGTCCAGCCCTTGTTCTCCTCGCCGATGCGGTTGGCGACGGGGACGCGAACATTGTCGAAGAAGACCTGGTTGATCTCCTGCTCGCCGTCGGGCGGGCCGTCCAGGGTCGGCAGCGGCTTGATCTGGATACCCGGGGTGTCCATCCGCAACAGCAGGAACGAGATGCCCTCCTGCGGCTTGCCCTCGTTCGAGGTGCGGACCAGGCAGAACATCCAGTCGGCCCACTGGGCATGGGTGGTCCAGATCTTCGAGCCGTTCAGGACGTAGTCGTCCCCGTCCCGCTCGGCCTTCATCTGCAGGCTGGCCAGATCCGAGCCCGAGCCCGGCTCCGAATAGCCCTGGCACCACCAGATGTCGGACCGCAGGATCGGCGGCAGGTGCTGGGCCTTCTGCTCTTCGGTGCCGAAGGCCATGATCACCGGCGCGACCATCTTCAGCCCCATCGGCGAGGAGGTCGGCACGCCGGCCAGGCTCATCTCCATGTTGAAGATGTAGCGCTGCGAGGCGGTGAAGCCCGCCCCGCCCAGTTCGACCGGCCAGTCCGGCGCGGCCCAGCCGCGTTCGAACAGCTTCTTCTGCCAGGCCACCTGGCCCGCCTTGTCCAGATAGCCGTTCTTGGATTGGCTGTACTGCTTGCGCAGGCCTTCGTCATAGGCGGTCGCGATCCAGTCGCGGACCTCCTGTTGGAAGGTCAGGTCCTCGGGCGAGAAGGCCAGGTCCACGGGTCTACTCCACCGCGTCCAGATATTCGATCACGGGCGCGCCGGCCATGAACGGCCCCATCGCCGCGCCGGCGGCCTTGAAGTAGTCCGTGCCGCCGTGCGCCTTCAGAGCGTCGGTCGAGGCGTAGAGCTCCAGCACCTTGTAGACGCCGGCCTCGGTCTTGGACTTGGTCAGCTGGTACATCAGGCAGCCCGACTCGTTGGCCTTCACCTTGGCGGCCAGGTCCAGGAACGCCTTTTCGAAATCAGACGCCTTGTCCGGCTGGACCTTCAGGGTCGCGACAACGCCGATCATGCTTACCTCCCAACGCTTGTTTGAACGCGAGGATGGGGCACGGGCGCCGCGGGAGCAAGAGCGACGTTGGGGAAGACCGAGGCCCGCCGCCCGGGAAGACTCGCCCCAGCCGCGAACGCAGGGCAAGCGGCCTGTTGGAACTTACGGCCGCTCGTTCCAGCCGTAGGCGACCCACGAATGGCCGCCGACATTGCGCGCCTCGATCAGGCCGTCGTCGGCCGGCGCCGGGGCGACCTTGCGGCCGCGGAAGGCGAAGGCGGCCAGGCCGAACAGGGCGCTGCCGATGAAGCCGACCACGACGACCGTCGCGGCGAACACCACGGCCAGCACGGCCCCGACCACCACGGCCACGGACGTCGCGACCGCCCCGGCGATCCAGGCCAGGTTATGCGTTGGCGAAACGGCGGCGGTGCGGCTCATCGTGATCCTTTCGTCACGTCCATGGTCAATGAAATTGGTTCACGGACGCTGAAACTCAACAGAACACCCGCCGGGGGCGGATGAAAAGCCCTTTCGGCGCCTTAGAGGCGCGACCAGGGCGAGACAAAACGCCTCGGTTCAACCCGCGGCCGCCAAACCCAGCTCCTTGCGCTCGCGCATCACGGTCGAGAAGGCGGCGTTGATCGCCGCGGCCTTCTTCTCGGCCAGCGCGATGAAGTCGGCCGGCAGGCCCCGCGCCCGCGCCCGATCGGGATGGGCGTTGGACAGCGCGGTCTTCCAGGCGTGGCGCACGGTGGCGTCGTCAGCGTCGGCCGGCACCTCGAGGATCGCATAGGGATCGTCGGCGCCGACTCCCAGGTGAGTCGCGCGCAGGCGGCGGAACGACAGCGGCGACATGCCGAAAAGGTCGGAGACCCGCGCCAGATAGTCCAGCTCGTCCTGGGTCACCACGCCGTCGGCCTTGGCGATGTGGAAGAGGCCGTCGACGACGTCCTCCAGCAGCTGCGGACAGCTCGAATAGCGCTTGGCCAGCCGCTTGGCGTAGCTTTCGAAGCCATGCGTGGTCTGGCGGGCCAGATCGTAAAGGCGGTGGATATTCGGTTCGGACGCCGGATCGGGCTGGAAGACCTCGGTGAAGGCGGCGAACTCGTGCCCGTCCGCGCGACCGTCGACCTTCGCGAGCTTGGCCCCCAGGGCCGTCACCGCGGTCGAGAAGGCGGGATCCTCGCCCGGCAGACCGGCGGGACATTCCGTGCAGTCCGCCAGATCCAGGCGCCGGGCGGCGATGCTCGCGATATTGCGCCAGAAGCTCATGGAGCGCCTCGAAACCAGCGGCAGACAAAGACTATACGCGCGATCGACCCTCTCGGATCATCTCGCCGACGCGCTTTTAGCACGGTGAGAATGATCATTCACATGACATTGACGCAATGCGGCGAAAACGCCCGACCAATCGCCCGGGAGCCTTCTCGTCCTTCGTCCGTTATGGCCACGCTTGAACCTTGATGGTCACGCAACGGTCCCAATCCGGATCGAAATGCTCTAGT
>NZ_SZWJ01000086.1:0-18323 GCF_012184455.1 Caulobacter sp. SSI4214
CCCGGCGCCGACCGCGCCGCCCCAGCCCCAGCCTCAGACCCAGGCGGCTCAGCCCGCGCCGATGACGCCATCGGCCTCTCAGACGCCCTACAATCACATGCCGCACTAGAGCGTGAGGCTGAAAGTGGGAACCGGTTTCAGCTTATCTCACGCTCTAAACATTTGATTTAGAGCCTTTTTGACGCCTGAAATCGATTCCGATTTCAGGCTAAAGGCTCTAAGGCGAGCCGCGACCGGCCAGTCTTCATAAGGCTCTAAATCAAACATTTAGAGCGTGATAACCGCCGAAACCGCTCACACTTTCGGCTATCACGCTCTAGGACGGCTTCAAGCGTCATCGGAGCCTCTCCGCCGGGAGTCTGGCGGAGAGGCTCCGCGGCGCGCCCGTCCGATCTGGGGACGGCCGACGGGCGGCGCGGCGTGTCCGGTCCTTTGTCGCCCGTGTCAAAATGACGCGCGGCGCGGGACGAAGGCCGGATGGCTCGTCTCGACTACGCCCTGTCGGCCGGCGCGGATGCGGCGCCCGCGAAAAATCAGAGCCCGCTATTGGCCATCCTGCGCAGACGCCGCGCCAGGTCCTGCGGCCGGTCGGCGATCTGGTCGAACAGGGCCTGCACCTCGGCCTCGCCGAAGCCGGCCGCGCGCAGGGTGCGCCAGGCGCCGGCCAGCACCGCCTCGGCGATGTCCAGCCGATCGTCGGTCAAGGCCAGGCCCGCGCCGAACGGGCTTTCGAAGATGCAGGCTCGCGCGTCGGGCGTCATGACTCCCCTCCTATGGGCGACGGAAATGTTGCTTTTTTGTTCTCATTCCGCGCGAGAGTCGAGTCCTAGTTTCGGCATGGCGTTGGGGCCAAGAAATAGCCCCCAGGATCGGGGCTGATCCTGGGGGCTGGGGCCCGGCGATCTCGGGGGCGGTGCGCCGGGCATCGGGCCGCCGGCTCACAACGGCGGCCAGATTTCAAAGACTTAGCGGCAGACGGTCCGCTCGTAATACGAGCCGTTCCAGCGGTCGTATTCGCGGGTCGTCCAGCAGTCGCGGTCGTAGTACGGACGCGGCGCGTAGCCGTAGCCATAATAGCCGTACCCGTAGTAGCGCGGCGGAGGGGGCGGCGGGGGCGGCGGCGCGTAGACGCGCTCGTAATAGCGATCGTGGTGACCGCTGTCGGCGATGGCCGCGCCGACCGCGAGGCCGACGATGCCGGCGGCGACCGCCGCCGCGGCGGTGTCGCCGTGCCCACGGTGACCATAGTAATAGCGCGGGTCGGCCGAAGCCGTGGTCGCCGCGGCGACCAGCGAAACGGCGGCGAGGCCGGCGGCGACCCGGCCGATCTTGTTCATCATCCTGTTGGCCATGACAGCCTCCTTGGGTCCTCGCTTCCTGGCGGCGCGGCGCGTCGTCTCAAGCGTGAGAACAACGATGAGCCTCGCTGCCTGAACGGCGCCTGAACGAAATCGTTCACCACGCGCGGGAACGGGTTTGTTCATCTTTTCTCGGAATGATGACCGCCAACGAAGACAGCACGCGCCTTCGCGCCATGGAGATCGCCATGTCCAGCACGTCCTACGCCCAGGGTCAGGCCCTCCAGGTCCTGTCGTTCGAGGTCGGCGCCCAGACCTATTGCGTGCCGGTGAGCGCGGTGCGCGAGATCCGGGGCGTCACCCCGCCGACCCCGCTGCCCGACGCGCCCGCCTATGTGCGCGGCGTCATCAATCTGCGCGGCCAGGTCATGCCGGTCATCGACCTGTCGTGGCGACTGGGCAAGGGCGCGGCCCAGGACGGCCCGCGCCAGGTGATCATCGTGGTCGAGAACCAGAGCGACGTCGCCGGCCTGCTGGTCGACGCGGTCTGCGACAGCTTCACCGTCGAGGCCGATCAGATCAACGCTCCGCCCAGCCTGGGCGATGGCGAGGACTCGCCGCTGGTCGCGGCCGTGATCACCTCGGGCGAGGGCGCGATGACGGTCCTGCTGGCCGTCAGCCGCATCCTGCCCGAGCGTCCGCCGGAAGCGATGGCGGCCTAACCGGACGCCTCAACGAATCCGGTCCGGATCGCCGCGCCAGACGCGCCAGCTTTCGAAGACCGCGATCGCGGCGACCGCCAGCGCGCCCAGGGTCACCGCCTGGAAGCCCGCCGGCTGCGGGGCGAACGGCATGGCCAGGCCGCCGGCCACCCCGCCCCAGAAGAACAGCCGTCCCGCCAAGCGGTTGGCCTTTTCCCAGGCCAGGGGACTGGAGAAGGTCCAGGGCGTCCTGACCCCGACCAGGGCGTTGGGGCTGGTCTTGCCCAGCAGCGCGCCGATGAAGGCCAGCACGGCGCTGATCGACAACATGCCCAGGCGCGGCCCCGGCTGGTCGTCCCAGCCCCAGGTCAGGCCGGCGGCCAGCAAGGCCACGAGGGACGTCACCCAGACCACCGCCGCCTGGCTGAAGCGCCGGCCGCGCAGCAGGTGGGCGTCCTCGTCCGGCCGACGTCCGAACAGCGCCGCCACGGCCGAGATCGCCGCCAGAAGCAGGACGACACCGGCCATCTCGGTGCGAGAGCCCCAGCGATTGACCTGACCGTCGAAGCCGAAATGCATCGGCAGAGGATGGGTCGGCCCCAGCCAGGCGATGGCCCCGGCCAGTCCGAACTGCCCCAGGATCAAGATCCACGACACCGCGTCAACGCGGCGGTTTTGACCGTTCATGGCCAAGGTCTCCGATCGACTCGCCCTTCGGGGTCGAGTCCACAAGGTCCAAAAGCAGGGCCAGCGCCTCTTCCAGCGCCGAGATGCGCAGCCGGTAGCGGATCGAGGTTCCGTCCCGCTCGGCGTCGACCAGGCCCGCGTCCTTCAGCGTGGTCAGGTGTCCGGTGATCGTCGGCCAGCTCATGTCGAAGGCCGCCGCGATCTCGCCCGACTGCATCGGGCGCTCGCGCAGCATCGCCACGATCTGGCGGCGCGCCGGATGGGACAGGGCTTTGAAGACGCCGTTCATAGGAAGGATTCTAATTAGGAATATTCCTAATTGAAAGAGGCGCCGCGCGAAAGTCCCAAACAAATGTTCGAACCACCCTTCCGCTGCCCCCCGGCCGAACGCTAGTGTCCCGCCAAACCAGAAGGGAGACGACGATGAAGGCCGCTGTTCTGCGCGAGGTGGGCAAGCCGCTCGAGATCGAGACCGTGGCCATCGGAACCCCCGGTCCGCGCGAGGTGCTGATCCGCACCAAGGCCGCCGGCGTCTGCCATTCCGACCTGCATTTCGTCGAGGGCTCCTACACCCACGCCCTGCCCGCCGTGCTGGGCCACGAGAGCGCCGGGATCGTCGAGGCAGTGGGCAGCGAGGTGCGCACGGTCAAGGTCGGCGACCACGTCATCACCTGCCTCAACCCCTATTGCGGCCACTGCGAGGTCTGCCTGACCGGGCACATGAACCTCTGCATCAGCCCCGAGACGCGCCGCGCCAAGGGCGACGCGCCGCGCCTGTTCAAGGAAGACCTGAACGGCGGAACCGGCCCGATGGCCCAGTTCCTGAACCTGTCGTCCTTCGCCGAAATGATGCTGGTGCACGAGCACGCCTGCGTGGCCATCCGCAAGGACATGCCGTTCGACCGCGCCGCCCTGATCGGCTGCTCGGTGATGACCGGCGTCGGCTCGGTCATGCACACCTCCAACGTCCGTCCGGGCGAGACCGTGGCCGTCATCGGTTGCGGCGGCGTGGGCTTGGCCACGATCAACGGCGCGGCGATCGCCGGGGCGGGCCGGATCATCGCCATCGACCGCGTGCCCTCCAAGCTGGCCCTGGCCAAGACCTTTGGCGCGACCGACGTGATCGACGCCTCGGCCGTCGACGACGTGGCCAAGGCCGTGGTCGAGCTGACCGCCGGCGGCGTGCACCACAGCTTCGAGGCCATCGGCCTCAAGGCCACGGCGGAAGCGGCCTTCAAGATGCTGCGCCGGGGCGGCACGGCCAATGTCATCGGCATGATCCCGGTCGGGACCAAGATCGAGCTGCACGGCGTCGACTTCCTGGGCGAGCGCCGGATCCAGGGCAGCTACATGGGTTCCAACCGCTTCCCGGTCGATATGCCGCGCCTGGTCGACTTCTACATGTCCGGCAAGCTGAAGCTGGACGAACTGATCTCGCGCCGGATCAAGCTGGAGGACGTCAACTCGGCCTTCGACGAGTTGAAGCGCGGCGAGCTGGCCCGCTCGGTGATCGTGTTCGACTGAGGGAAGGCCTTGCTTTCGCCTCGACCGCGCCGCCGTCATCGCTCGCGGCGCTCATTGGTCTAGTCCAGTTGTCACGGGACTGAAAAGCAAGCCGTGCTATTTCCGGCGGCGTTCACCGGAGTCCCGCCATGTCCCAGCTTGACCGCCGCAGCCTGCTCGCCGCGATCGGCGCGATGACCTTGCCGCCGGCCCTGGCCCGCGCGGCGGCGATCGACGCCGACGTCCGCGCCGGCACGCTGAACGACGTCGAACACGTGGTGATCCTCATGCAGGAGAACCGCGGCTTCGACCACTATTTCGGGACGCTGAACGGGGTGCGGGGCTTTGGCGACCGCTTCCCGATTCCGGTGCGCGACGCGCCTGGCCGCAAGGACGGCACGGTGTTCGTTCAGGCGTATGGCGACGGCAAGACCCTGGCGCCCTTCCCGCTGAACAGCGCCAAGACCTTCGCTCACATGCGGGTCGAGGGCACGCCGCACAGCTGGACCGACGCCCAGGACGCCTGGAACGAAGGCCGCATGGACCGCTGGCCCGACGCCAAGCATCCGTGGTCGATGGGCTATTTCCAGCGGGCCGACATTCCGTTCCAGTTCGCCCTGGCCGAGACCTTCACCCTCTGCGACGCCTATCACTGCGCCACCCAGACGGGGACCAACACCAACCGCCTGTTCCTGTGGACCGGGACCAACGATCCGGCCGGCCAGCACGGCGGCCCGTCGATCTCGAACTCGCACGACGATTTCCCGGACAAGGGCGGCGCGGCCGAGTCCTACACCTGGACCACCTATCCCGAGCGGCTGCTGAAGGCCGGCGTGTCCTGGCGGATCTACCAGGACATGGCCGACAACTTCACCGACAACCCGCTGGCGGGCTTCAAGGCCTATCGCGACGCGGTCAAGGACGTCCCCGGCTCGGACAAGCGCCTGAAGGACCTGGCCTTCACCACCTGGCACCTGGACAAGCTGCGCGAGGACGTGGTCGCCGGTCGCCTGCCCCAGGTGTCGTGGATCGTCGCGCCGTCGATCGACTCCGAGCATCCGGGCCCGTCCAGCCCGGCCCAGGGCGCCGACTACACCGCCCGGGTGATCGAGGCGCTGACCGCCGATCCCAAGGTCTGGGCGCGGACGGCGCTGCTGGTGATGTTCGACGAGAACGACGGCTTCTTCGATCATATGCCGCCGCCGTCGCCGCCGTCGCTGGGGCCGGACGGCAAGCCGCTGGGCGGCTCGACCGTCGACCTGGCCGGGATGCGGCACCTGGTGCGCAATCCGACCGAGGCCAAGGCCGAGCGCGACGACCTGATGGGCCGCCCCTACGGCCTGGGTCCGCGCGTGCCGCTGTACGTGATCTCGCCCTGGAGCCGGGGCGGCTGGGTCAACAGCCAGGTCTTCGACCACACCTCGGTGATCCGCTTCCTGGAGCAGCGGTTCGGGGTCATGGAGCCGAACATCGCGCCCTGGCGTCGGGCGGTCTGCGGCGACCTCACCTCCTGCTTCGACTTCAAGACGCCGAACGCCCGGCCCTTCCCTCCGCTGCCGGCCACGCGCGAGGCCGCCCAGCGGGCCCACGCCCTGCCCGGACGCACCCGGCCGCCCACCCCGGACGCGATCGTCGCGCCGGAACAGGCCCCGGGGACGCGGCCGTCGCGGGCCCTGCCCTACGCCCTGGCGGTCGAGCGGTCGCTGACGGGGAACGGCCTGACGTTCGAGAACCGCGGCGCCGTCGCGGCCGTATTCCACGTCTACGACAAGCTTCGCCTAGACGAGGTCCCGCGCCGCTTCACGGTCGGACCCGGCCAGAGCCTGGAGGGCTCCTGGCCCGCCGGCCCCTATGATCTGTGGGTGCTGGGTCCGAACGGCTTTCACCGCCGCTTCGCCGGCGAGCCGACGAGCAAGGTCGGCCTGTCCAGTCGCGCGGACGCCGGGAAGCTCCAGATGGCGCTGGTCTTCACCAACGCCGACAGCCAACGGCGTACGGTGGTGGTCGAGGCCAACGGACGCGCCGAGCGTTTGGTTCTCGCGCCCGGCGAGGTTCGTGAGACCCTCTGGGCGACGCAGCAGGGTTGGTACGATCTGACCGTGCGCCGCGACGACCACAAGACGTGGCTGCGCCGCCTGGCCGGCCGGATCGAGACCGGCAAGGACTCGATCAGCGATCCCCTGATGGGCGGGCCAGCGCGTCTGACTCTGTAAAGATCCTCCCCCGCGATGCGGGGGAGGTGGCCCAGAGGGCCGGAGGGGGCGAGAGCGTGAGGCTGAAAGTGGGAACCGGTCTCAGCTTATCTCACGCTCTAAACATTTGATTTAGAGCCCTTTTTGACGCCTGAAATCGATTCCGATTTCAGGCTAGAGGCTCTAGGTCAGAAGCGTCAGCAGCACTGGCAGCACGGCGCCGGCGATCAGCAGGCCCCAGGCGAGCTTGCGGTCGCGCCCATGGGCCAGGGCCATCCAGACGCCCAGCACCGTCGTGGCCGCCAGCGACAGGGCCACGACCAGGAACAGCGCCTTCAGCAGCGGGACGCCGATCTTCGGCTCGGCCTTCTTATGCTCGCGCTGGCCGGCGTCGGCGTTCTGGGCCTTGGCCGGCTTGGCGCGCTTGGGCTTCAGCGTGAAGACCTGATCCTTGTGCAACATGCCCAGCCGCTCGATCACGGCCGGCGGCCTGTAGTCGCCGCGCGACTCGTGCAGGCCGTAAAGTTGAACCGCGCCGGTCAGGGCGAAGAACAGGATGCTGGGCGCGGCGAAGACGCCCAGCCAGGTGTGGATGCGCCGGATCAGCGCCAGGCGAAGGGCGGGATGCATTCGAGCGGGCTTGTTCATCGCGGGGCCTTCGATCCTGTCGGCTTGGAGCCTGTCCGTTTCAAATGACCGCGATCGAAACGGAAAACCATGTCCTAAATCAAATGCTTAGAACACCACACCGTTTAGACGTCCGACTGTTGCGATCTCGAACGCAAGCTTAACCTTGGGCGGGGATTCCCGGTGCCCTTTTTTGTCGGTTCCGCCGATCCCGCTCAGCGCAGCTTGCTCTTGGCCTTTTGGAGGTCGGCCATGGCCAGTTTGGGCGTCTCATCGCCGCTGACGGGCGAGCCGCCATCGGCGAGCAGGCGATCGATCCGGGCCTTCTGGCTCTTGAAGGCCGCCAGTTCCGAACCGCCCAGCACTGTGCCCTGCGGGACCTTGGCGCCGATCGGATTGACCCGCTCGCCGTTCCGCCAGATCTCGTAGTGCAGGTGCGGCCCCGTGGCCAAGCCCGTGGCTCCGACATAGGCCACCACCTGGCCCTGGCGGACATGGACGCCCGGCCGGATGCCCGGAGCGTAGCGCGAGATATGGCCGTAGCCGGTGTCCCACTGGCCCGAATGGCGGATGCGCAGCCAGTTGCCATAGCCCGCCCAACGGCGCGCCTCCAGCACCACCCCATCGCCGGCCGCCAGGATCGGCGTGCCGGTTCCGGCGCCGAAATCGACGCCCTGGTGAGCCCGCGTGTAGCCCAGCACCGGGTGCTTGCGCAGGCCGAAGGTCGAGGTGATCCGCGCGCCGTCCACCGGGGTGCGCAGCAGAAAGCCCTTGATGTTCTTACCCAGCTCGTCGAAGAACTGCGGCTTGCCGTCCTCCCCCTTGCGGTCGAAGGCATAGAACTTCTGGCCCTTGACCTCGGCGTATTCCAGATCGCCCGCCTCGATGGTGCGGCCGCTCTCGGTGACCTTGCGGTCGAAGACCAGGCAGAACTTGTCGCCCTCGTGGATGTCGCGCGAGAAGTCGATCTTGTGCGAGAACAGCTTGGCCGCCTCGCTGATCACCGCCGGCGTGCCGCCGACATTGGCGACGCTCTCGTAGAACGAGCCGGCCATCTCGCCGCAAGCGACCTTCGTCTCGTCCTTGACCTTTTCCTCCAGCGCGCGAAGGCGCAGAGCGCCGTCGAAGGTCCGCGAGACGGTCAGTGTGGAGCTGGGGCTGGTCCGCATCGACAGACCGATCAGCCGGGCCGGCCCCCGCTGGCTGCGCCGCTGGGCGATGGCGGCCTCGAAGGCCATGCCGGCCTTGATGTTGACGGTGTCGATGACGCCCTGCAGCGCGGCGACCACCTGCCGGGCCTCCTCGGGCGCGACGCCGGTGCGCAGCATCGCGCCTTGCAGGGTCTCGCCCGGACGGACCTTGACCTCGACATTCTCCGGGCGCTGGAAACCGGGCTGAGCCTCCGCGCCCGCGAAGGCGACGTGCTGCAGGGCGGTCAAAGCGGCCGGATCCAGCGGCGCCGTCTGGACGGCCGACGGCTTGGCGTCGTCAGCGGTCAGTTTCCAGCCGAGGCCCAGGGCCATCAGGCCGGCGACGGCGGTGAAAACCCGCGGCGCCCAGCGCGTCGCGCCGCGTCGTGGATCGAATTCCTGCATCGGGTCCCCGTCGGTGTCGATGCCGTTCACGTCAAAACGATACGGCTGAGAGCCCCCCAGCAATCGTCGGGCCGGACCATGCGTCAGTCGCCTTCCCGGCGGCAAGGACTATTCGGCGCTTCGGCCGTTTTGTCACGGCATGGTTAACGCCTTTTAGGGGATCAAGCGGAACCATCTGGCCGACAAAAAGAAAACGCCCACCGCGGGGGTGGGCGTTTCTGGGTACGCTGACGATTACGCTTACTGAAATCCGCGGAGGTCAGGCGGCGTTGATCGCCTCGTTCGGGTCGCGCAGCACATAGCCGCGGCCCCAGACCGTCTCGATGTGGTGCTTGCCGTGCGCCGAGGCGGCCAGCTTCTTGCGCAGCTTGCAGATGAAGACGTCGATAATCTTCAGTTCCGGTTCGTCCATGCCGCCGTACAGGTGGTTCAGGAACATTTCCTTGGTCAGGGTGGTGCCCTTGCGCAGCGAGAGCAGCTCCAGCATCTGATATTCCTTGCCGGTCAGGTGAACGCGGTTGCCGTTCACTTCCACCGTCTTGGCGTCCAGATTGACCACGATGTCGCCGGTCTTGATCACCGACTGGGCGTGACCCTTCGAGCGACGGACCACCGCGTGGATGCGGGCGATCATTTCGTCCTTGTGGAAGGGCTTGGTCATGTAGTCGTCGGCGCCGCCGGCGAAGGTCTTGACCTTCGTATCGATTTCCGACGAACCCGACAGGATCATGATCGGCGTGTTGATCTTCGCGACCCGCAGGGTGCGCAGAACATCGATGCCGCTCATGTCGGGCAGATTGAGGTCGAGCAGGATGAGGTCGTAGTCGTAGATCTTGCCCAGATCGACGCCTTCCTCACCAAGATCCGTCGTATAGACGTTGAAGCCTTCAGACTTCAGCATCAGTTCGATGGTCTGCGCTGTCGCGCTGTCATCCTCGATCAACAGTACGCGCATGAGCCCCTCCACGCCAAAACTGGCGCATTCGAACGTCTTAGGCGGAACGCCGCCGGTGAAACCCTTCGACCATTGTGCCGGAGAGTTAATTTAAGACTGGTTAATGGTGAATGTTTCCCGTTGCCGAGATGGTTAATCTGATTTGCGAATCGGGTGCAAGCCACCTCCGGAGGCCCGGACACATTGGTCGCAGGCGTCGCGGGCGACCTTTCCAAGGCCCTAATTCGCGCCCCGGAATCCCTAAGATCCGAGGCCCCGCAACGCCTCGAACGGCGTTACGACGTTAAGGTCGGGGGCGGGCGCCTGTCGTCCGCGCGGCGAGATCGCGACGTTCCGTCGCTAGAGCGTGAGGCTGAAAGTGGGAACCGGTTTCAGCTTATCTCACGCTCTAAACATCTGATTTAGAGCCTTTTTGACGCCTGAAATCGATTCCGATTTCAGGCTAAAGGCTCTAGGCGTTCGAAAGGATGGGCCGCCGCTCAGGCGGCGGTCTCCTCGGCCAGCCAGCCGGCGGCGCGAAGCTTGGCCACGGAGGCCCGGCTGACCGGCGCGGTCTCGCCATCGACCAGCTTCAGACGCAGATTGCGCCCGTCGCGCTCGACCCCGACGATCGCCCGCCGGGCCACCCACCACGAGCGATGGGTCCGCAAGCCCTCGACGCCGCCCAGCCCCGCCGTCACCCGCGCCAGGGGCCCCATCTCCAGGCGCGAGCCGTGCTCGGTGCGGATCCGGACATAGTGGTCCTCCATCCTCAGATAGAGCACCGCGCCGGGGTCGGCGGCGGGAAGCGGCGCGTCGACCGGGGCCAGCCCCTCGGGCGCGGACGGTCGGGCGGCGTGGCGCACGCGGATGAAGTAATAGGCCAGCACGATCGGCGTCGAGATCGCCACGCACTGGCCGTACCATTCCAGCGGCGGCACGGCGCGGGCGATTCCCGGCCAAAGGGCGATGGCCACCACGCGCAGCGGCGCGCCCTGGATGACGCTGCCGACCAGGATGATCGGCGGCAGCGCCGCCCACTCCGGAACGCCCAGCCGGCGCGCGGCCGCCCCGCCCACGCGGGCCAGGCAGCCGAACAGGATCATCCCGCAGGTGATGCTGCCGACCCAGTAGGGAATCCGCACGCCCGCGCCGCCGTTGAAGAAGTTGCCAAACGGCCCCATCAGGCCCAGCAACACCCCGATCGCCACGCCCACGGCCAGATCGATCGCCCATTCGCGAACGGTTCCCAGGATCGGCGCTTTGGGAGCGGTGGCGGCCATGCGGTCAGGTATAGAGCGACGCCGAACGGAGTCGCCAGTCGTCAGGCGGCGTTCTCGGCGTCGACGCCATCATCCGCCTCGGTCGCTTTGGCGACGGTCAGCCTGAGGCCCAACGCCTGGATCACGCGCAGAACGGTGTCGAACCGCGGCAAGGCGCCGTCCTTGAGCGCCTTGTAAAGGCTCTCACGCCCCAGCCCGGCCTTCTCGGCGACGTCGGCCATGCCCTTCGCGCGGGCGACGGCGCCTAGGGCGTCAAGCACGACGCCGGGGTGTCCACTTTCCAGGGCATCGGCCAGGAAGATGACGAAGTCGTCGTCGTCCTTGAGATAGTCCGCCGGATCGAAGGGCGTCGCCTTTAGCGTCATGGTTCTTCCTCTCCGCGAAGGTCGAGCGCGCCCGCCTGGAAAGCCCGCGCCATCACCTTGGCCCTTTGGATATCCGCGGCCTGGGTGTCCTTGTCGCCCCCGCAGAGCAGGACGACGAGGATATCGCCTCGCCTTACGAAATAGACGCGATAGCCCGGGCCGACATGGATGCGGAGCTCCCAAACACCTTCGCCGACGGGCCTGACATCACCGAACTGGCCATATCGCAACCGCAAGAGACGGGCGTCGATCACGGCGCGGCCAGCCCTGTCGCGCAGTGATGAGAGCCACGTCGCGAAGACGTCCGTCTTGAAAACTTCGATCATGAAAGTATCCAATCAGATACAAACAAGCAAGCAGGATCGCCCTCAGGATTGGAACATAACAGGAACTCAACTTTCGCGACAATCCGCCGGTCGCCCAATCCCATTCGCCCGTCCGCGAACCCGTTCGCCCATTCGCGCAGGAGCGCTGGCGGCGCGGGGTTCGCGGCGTCAGACGGGGTCATCGCCTCCACCTAGGGACCGCTCGAAAGCCATGTCGCTCCAAGCTCTGCTCGCCGTCGTCGTTTCGACCGCCGCCGCGTCCACGATGTTCCTCGCCTCGCCCGCCCAGGCCTCCAACGCCGGCTTCATGCTGCTGCGCGAGCCCCGCCCCGACGGGCCGCCGGTCGAGGTCGGGGTCTGGTATCCCACCGACGCCGCGCCCGCCCGCATGGTTCTGGGCAGCTGGAGCCAGACCGTCGCCGCCGGCGCGCCGGCGGTCGGCGAGCATCTGCCGCTGATCGTCATGTCGCATGGCAATGGCGGCTTCTTCGGCGGCCATGCCGACACCGCCCAGGCCCTGGCCGAGCACGGTTTCATCGTCGCCGCCCTCACCCACCCCGGCGACAACTACAAGGACCAGAGCCGCGCCACCGCCATGGCCGACCGCCCGGCGGCGCTGTCGGCCCTGATCGGCTGGATGCTGGACGCCTCGCCGCTGAAGGCCCGGATCGATCCGGACAAGGTCGGCGCGTTCGGCTTCTCGTCGGGCGGCTTCACGGTGCTGACGGCGGCCGGCGGCGAGCCGCGCCTCGAGCGCATGCGGGCGCACTGCAAGGCGCACCCGGACAATTACGACTGCAAGCTGACCGCCGACCACGCGCCGCCGACGAACATCTTCGACGCCGCGTGGGTTCACGATCCGCGCATCAAGGCCGTGGTCTCGGCCGCGCCCGCCCTGGGCTTCGCCTTCGGCAAGGACGGTCTGAAGGGGATCACCGCGCCGCTTCAACTGTGGAAGGCCGCCGACGACCAGATCCTGCCGGGAGACGAATACGCCGAGGCCGTGCATCGCGACCTCTCGCGTCCGCACGAGTATCACGTCGTCCCGGGCGCGGGGCATTTCGACTTCCTGACGCCCTGCGACACCACGCCGCCCGGCGCGACGCAGCCCATCTGCCAGAGCGCCCCGGGCTTCGACCGCCGGGCGTTTCACCAGGATTTCAACGCCCAGGTGACCCGGTTCTTCACCGAGCAATTGGCCGCGCCGAAGCGCTGAGTTCACACCCGATTAACCACGATGGCCGAGTCTGCGCGGACTGTTTTCCGGAGCCGTCTTGCGTAGCCTCATCGCCGCCGTCGAACGTATCGATCCGCTGGTCGTCTCGGGCCGGGTGGCCGCCGTCAACGGCCTGCTGATCGAGGCCCGGGGCGGCCTGACCCGCTTGGCGGTCGGCGCTCGGGTCGAGATCGACCGTTTCGGCCAGAAGCCGCTGCCCGCCGAGGTCGTCGGTTTCCGCGAGACCCGCGCCCTGCTGATGCCGTTCGGCCCCGTCGAGGGCGTCGCCCCCGGCGCGGAGATCCGCATCGTGCCGGAAGGCGCGGTCGTTCGCCCGACCAAGGCGTGGCTGGGCCGCATCATCAACGCTTTCGGCGAGCCGATCGACGGCCTGGGGCCGCTCCCGCAGGGCGAGGTCCCCTATCCGCTGAAGACCGCCCCGCCGCCCGCCCACGCGCGCGGCCGGGTGGGCGAGCGCCTGGATCTGGGCGTGCGCTCGATGAACGTCTTCACCACCACCTGTCGGGGCCAACGCCTGGGCATCTTCGCCGGCTCGGGCGTCGGCAAGTCGGTGCTGCTGTCGATGCTGGCCAAGGAGGCGACCTGCGACGCCGTCGTCGTGGGCCTGATCGGCGAGCGGGGCCGCGAGGTCCGCGAATTCGTCGAGGAGACCCTGGGCGAGGAAGGCCTGCGCCGCGCCGTCGTCGTGGTCGCCACCTCGGACGAGCCGGCCCTGACCCGCCGCCAGGCCGCCTACATGACCCTGGCGATCAGCGAGTATCTGCGCGACCAGGACCAGGAAGTCCTGTGCCTGATGGACTCGGTGACCCGCTTCGCCATGGCCCAGCGCGAGATCGGCCTGGCCGCCGGCGAGCCGCCGACCACCAAGGGCTACACGCCGACCGTCTTCACCGAGCTGCCCAAGCTCTTGGAGCGCGCCGGTCCCGGCCCTGTCCGCGCCGACGGCACCACCGCCGCGCCGATCACCGCCCTGTTCACGGTGCTGGTCGACGGCGACGACCACAACGAGCCGATCGCCGACGCCACGCGCGGTATCCTCGACGGCCACATCGTCATGGAGCGCGCCATCGCCGAGCGCGGCCGCTTCCCGGCGATCAACGTCCTGAAGTCCATCAGCCGGACCATGCCGGGCTGCCAGCACCCGCACGAGCGCGACATCGTCAAGGGCGCGCGCCAGGTGATGGCCGCCTACGCCAACATGGAAGAACTGATCCGCATCGGGGCCTATCGCGCCGGAGCCGACCCGACGGTCGACCGCGCGATCCGCCTGAACCCCGCCATCGAGGCCTTCCTCAGCCAGGATAAGGAAGAAGCAACCTCTCTGGACGACTCTTTCGACATGTTGGGGCAGATCCTGGCGAGTGAGTACTGATGACCAAGTGGGCCGCCTCGCTGATCCGCATCTCGAACCACGAGGTCGAGACCCTGCAAAAGCGCCTCGCCGAGATCGTCGAGCGCCGCGCCGCCGCCGAGCTGCGCATCGCCATGCTGGACGCCGAGGCCGAGGCCGAGAGCAAGCACGCCGAGGGCGACGCCAGCGCCGGCTGGTACATGATCGGCTATCGCGAGGGCTATAAGCGCCGCCGCGCCGACATGCTGGTCCAGATCGAGCAGTGCCAGCAGGAAGAGGCCGGCGCCCGCGACGCCCTGTCCGAGGCCTTCGAGAACCTGAAGAAGTACGAGCACGTCGCCGAGCAGGCCAAGATCCTGGCGGCCAAGAAGCAAGGCGCCTTCGAGGCCGCCCAGATGGACGAGCTGAGCATCCGCCGCGCCGCCATGGCCGGGCGGTGACATGCGACGGCTGACGCGCCGCTCGGCCATCGCCACGGCGCTCGCCCTGTCCGCCTGCGGGCGCGAGGCGGCCAGCCAACCCGCCTATCCGCCGATCACCGACACCCCGCTGAAGTCGATCGCCTCGACGCCGGTCGGGGCCTGCGTCCAGCACGCCTTCCTGCAAGACCCGGCCTATGCCGAGCTCTTCGCCCGTCACTATTCCCAGCTCACCCCCGAGTGGGAAATGAAGATGGAGTACATCCTCCAGGACGACGGAAGCTTCCGCTTCGATCGGCCCGACGCCATCGCAGACTTCGCGCGGCGACACGGGATCCGGCTCTATGGCACGACGCTGGTCTGGTATGATCAGGCCATGCCAGCCTTCCTGAGGCTGGACGGCCAGGGCAAGGCCTTCGCCAACGCCTATCGCAACTACATCCTGGCGGTCGCCGGCCGCTATCGCGGCCAGGCCGTGGGTTGGGACGTGGTCAACGAGACAGTGGCCGACAACGGAGTGGATCTTCGCGCGTCGATCTGGACCCGCAATCTGGGCGTCGACGCGCACATGATCCTGGCCTTCCATCACGCCCGCGAAGCCGATCCCGAGGCGACGCTGTTCATCAACGACTACCATCTCGAGAACAATCCGACCAAGCGCGCCACCTTTCTGCGCACGGTCGAGCGCCTGCTGAAGGCCGGAGCCCCGATCGGCGGCATCGGCACGCAGAGCCACCTGGATCTCGACGTCACCCGCCCGGGCCTGTGCCGCGCGGCGATCCGCGAGCTGGCCGGTTTCGGCCTGCCGATCCATGTCTCCGAGCTGGACATCTCGCTGGGCGACAAGCCGGACTTCGCCCGCCTGCCCGAGCTCCTGAAACGCCAGGCCGACCTGACCCGCGAACTGGCCGGGGCCTATATGGATCTGCCGGCTCGCCAGCGCTTCGCCTTCACGGTCTGGGGCCTGCGCGACAGCGACACGTGGCTGCATGGTCCATCGGGCCAGCGCCCCAGCGACCAGCCGCTACCTTTTGACGCGGCCGGGCGGCCCAAGCCCATGTTCCAGGCGCTGGCGGAGACCCTGTCGGCCTGAAACGCCGCCGGCTTCACCAAATCTCAAACCGCGCGCGTCAGCATGGCGGCATGAAACTGATCCACGCCCTTCAGGACATGGACAGCGAGAACTCGCTGTCGGCGCGCTTCCGTCGCGCGCGGGCCGCGCACGTCGTCGCCCTGATCCAGAAGACCTTCGCCGAGCGCGGCCAAGTCCGCATCGCCGACCTGGGGGGCGAGCCGACCTACTGGAACATCCTGTTCGACCGGGCCTTTCTCGAGGCGAACAGGGTCCATATCAGCCTGTTCAATCCGCAGCCGTTCACGGTGGACGATCCGCTGTTCACGGCCGCCGTCGGCGACGCCTGCGACATGCGCGAGCACGCCGACCAGAGCTTCGACCTGGTCCACTCCAATTCGGTGATCGAGCACGTGGGCGACTGGACGCGAATGGAGGCCTTCGCCCGCGAGTGCCGCCGCCTGGCGCCGCGCTACTATGTCCAGACGCCGTATTTCTGGTTCCCGATCGAGCCGCACTTTTCCAGCCCGTTCTTCCACTGGCGCTCGGAGCAGACCCGGGCGCGCCTGCTGATGAAGCGGCCGCATGGCTTCTCCGAGAAGGCGCCCGACATCGGCGCGGCGATGCGCGACGTCCAGCACGCCCGGCTGCTGGACAAGGCCCAGTTCAAATTTCTGTACCCAGACGCCCGTCACATCGGCGAGACCTTCGTCGGCCTGACCAAGTCGCTGATCGCGATCCGCGATTAGGGCGACGGCGTGATGGAAGACACCGCACGACGCGACGACCGGCAGGGCGCTTTCAGGGCCGCCGCCCTCGTCTGCGCCTATGCGATGGGACTGGCCTACAGCCTCTTCCTGGCCGGGGCGACGCACAATCTCCCCACCATCTGGACCGCCAACGCGGTGGCCATCGCCGCCTTCGTGGTGCTGAACCGCCGCGATGTCCTGACCTTCGTGATCGCGACCAGCGTGCTGCACGCGATCCTGGAAAAGATGACCGGCGCCTCCGTGCGCTTCGTCGCCATGGTCACGGTGCTGGACACGCTTCAGGCCGCCGGCGCCGCCGTCGCCATGCGCGCTCTACGCGTGCCGCCTCGCGTGCGCGATCCCCGCAGCCTGTTCATGATCATCATCGTCGCCTGCGCCGCCACGGCGATCGGCGCCGTTCTGGTCAACGGCCTGATCGCCGTCAGCTACGGCCATTCGTTCTTCCGCCGCTGGGCGGACTGGACCACGTCCAACGTCCTGGGCGTCGCGCTGATCCTGCCCGCGGCCCTGATCCTGATGGATCACCGGCATCGAGAAGGCTTCCATGTAAAACCCCTGGAGGCCGGCGTCACCCTGCTGTCGGTCATCGCCACCTTGTCCTGGGTGTTCTTCAACGACGCGACTCTGCAGGTGCTGCTGTTCGCCCCGGCCCTGCTGGCCGCGTTCCGGGGCGGGCCGCGCGCCGTGGCCGTGGTGGTCACCACCTCGCTGGCCGTGGCCATCCCCGCCGTGCTGCAGCGGACCGGACTGGACATCAAGGTGGCGCTGTCGCCCCTGCGCCAGGCGTTGATTTTCCACATGGTGCTCTACGCCGTCAGTTTCGTGGCCGCCCTGGCCCTCAGCCGCCAGGCGCGTCTGCAGGCCCTGCTGGTCCGCCGCCAGGCCGCGGCCCGGGCCGCCCAGGCCCGAGCCCTGGCCGCCAACCAGGCCAAGTCCGACTTCCTGGCCACCATCAGCCACGAGATCCGCACGCCGCTGAACAGCATCCTCGGCTTCGCCGCCCTGGTGGCCGAGGACCCCAGCCTGTCGCCCGAGAACCGCCGTCGCCTCGACCTGGTCGATAGCGCCGGCCGCTCGCTGACCCAGATCGTCGGCGACCTGCTGGACTTCGCCAAGGTCGAGGCCGGACGCCTGGAACTGGATCCGACTCCCTGCTCGCCGGCCGCCCTGCTGCGCGACTCCGTGGCCATCATCGCCCCGGAGGCGATCGCCAAGGGCCTGACCCTGAACACGGAGATCGAGACGGTCGGCGAGGGCGACGCCGACGCCTTGCACGCGCTCGACGACACCCGTCTGCGCCAGGTTCTGCTGAACCTGCTGGCCAACGCCCTGAAGTTCACCGCGCAGGGCAGCGTCACCGCCCGCCTGACCCTGGGGCCGGGCGCGGAAGACCTGGGCTTCGAGGTCATCGACACCGGCATCGGCATCGCGCCCGAGGTCCAGGCCCGCCTGTTCCAGCGCTTCAGCCAGGGCGACAGCTCGATCCGGCGCGGCTATGGCGGCACGGGCCTGGGCCTGGCGATCAGCAAGGCGCTGGTCAGCCGCATGGGCGGCGAGATCGGGGTCGAGAGCCAGCTGGGTCAAGGCGCGCGGTTCTGGGTTCGCCTGACCGCCCAGCGCTGCGACGCCGCCTGCGTGGCGGCCAACGGCTGCGCGCCGGCTCCGCGCGAGGCCGTCGCGACGCCCGACCGCGCGGCCCGGGTGCTGCTGGTCGACGACCATCCGATGAACCGCGAACTGGGCAAGGCGCTGCTGACCCTGGTCGGCTGCGAGGTCGACACGGCCGAGGACGGCGCCGAGGCGGTGGAAGCCGTCCGCGCCGGCGACTTCGACCTGGTTCTGATGGACGTGCACATGCCGGTCATGGACGGCCTGGCCGCCGCCCGCGCCATCCGCGCCCTTTCGGGTCGGCCCGCGAGCGTTCCGATCATCGCGCTCAGCGCCGACGTCCTGCCCGAGCAGG
>NZ_SZWJ01000087.1:0-18274 GCF_012184455.1 Caulobacter sp. SSI4214
AATGATTCCATTCGAGCGGATAAGGCTCTAGGCGGCAGCGCTCGCGCCGGCGGCCCAGCGCACGGCGGCCTTGGCGACACGTTCGCCCAGCAGGCGGGCGGTCTCGCGGTCGCCGGCCGGCGGGGTCACTTCCGGCGAGGCGTTGTCGGACTGAGCGGCGACGCCGAGGAACGACCCGACGCGGTTCAGGGCGTCGGGACCACGCTCGGCCGCCGTCACGTTCGGCGGGGCGAGGCCGAGATTGATCCAGTTCATGCCGTGCTGGGCGGCCAGGATCGTCAGGCTGGCGAGCGCGTGGCCCTTGTCGCCGGCGAAGCTGTGCGAGTTGGTGAAGCCGGCGGCCAGCTTATCCTTCCAGGCGCCGCTGAAGAAGACGCCGGCGGTGGCGTCGGCGAACACTTTGAACACGCCGGAGACGTCGCCCATGTAGGTCGGCGCGCCGAAGATCACGGCGTCGGCCTTGGTGATCTCCTCGATGAAGGGCGCGAAGTCCTGGCTGGCGCTTTCGATCTTCAGCAGCACGGCGGTCTGGCCGGCGTCGCGGACGCCTTCGGCGACCTTCTGGGCCAGAACCTCGGTGTGGCCATAACCGGAATGATAGGGGATGGCGACGGTCGTCATGATCAAAAATCCCTCGCTTCGGAACTGAAACGGTAGCGGTTACCTAATGGCGAAAACCGGTAACGCCAGACCTTCGGCAACAGATATCGTTGCAATTTTTCTGGGGATCGATTTCAGCCGCGCTGGAAGCGAAGAATCGCGGCGGCGAACGGCAGCGGCGGGCCTTATTCGGCGGCCGCGGCGGCGCTCTCGTGCGCGCCATTCAGAAGATCGGCCACGGTGATCCGCGCCAGGCGCTCGTGCGCCGCGCGGTCGGCGGCCTGGATCGCCGAGCGCACGGCGTCGGGAATCTTCTCGCCGACCGGACAGCCCTTCACGCCCTTCGGCGCGACCCCAAGATGCGCGCAGCCGTTCACGGCGCGCAGCACGATGTCCAACGAGATCTCGTCGGCCGGCCTCAGAAGCCAGGCGCCGCCATTGGCGCCGGCCCGCGCGCCCAGCAGTCCCGCCTTGCCCAGCATGGCGGTGACCCGGCGGACCACGACCGGATTGGTCGGGACCGAGGCCGCCAGCTCGGCGCTGGCCACGGCGCGGTCGGCGGAAAACGCCGCCTTGTGCGCGAGGTAGGCCAGGACATGGGCCGCGACGGGGAATTTCTGACTGTCGGACATCTCATACGGGAACGTAAGGTCGCCGTTCGCGCGTTCAACTGAAAACTGTCCATCCTCGGGAATGACGTCCCGCGGAGACGGACGTTGGGGGATGATTGAACGCGGCGCGGATCGCGTGTATCGCGCCACCCGTCGTCGACATGGGTCGCCCGCCAGCGTTGCGCGAGGCCCCGGAGGGATTGAATGGCTTCCGAGGCGTCCAGCGCTTCCAATCTCGATGACGCGCCCCCACCGTCAGAGATCCCGCGACAGGACGGTTCCGGCGCGCATGGCGCGGGCCACGACCCCAAGGGTCATGGATTCCTGGCCCTAGCCCTCGGCTCGATCGGCGTGGTGTTCGGCGACATCGGCACCAGCCCCCTCTACGCGCTGCGCGAGGCCCTGGCCCACTCGCGCGCCACCGCCTCCTCCGAGCACGCGGTGCTAGGCGTGGTGTCGCTGGTGCTCTGGACCATGACCCTGTTCGTCACCATCAAGTACGTGATCTTCTTCATGCGGGCCGACAACAAAGGCGAGGGCGGCACCCTGGCCCTGATGGCGCTGGCCCAGAAGGCGCTGGGCGGCGGCGGCCGCAAGCGCTCGGTCGCCGTCTTCTTCCTGGGCGTGGTCGGCGCGGCGCTGTTCTATGGAGACGGCATCATCACGCCGGCCATCTCGGTCCTGTCGGCCGTCGAAGGCCTCAAGGACGCGCCGCACGTGGGCCGGGCCTTGTCGCCCTACATCCTGCCGATCTCGGCTGGCATCCTGATCGCCCTCTTCCTGGTTCAGGCCAAGGGCACCCATCGCATGGCCTCGCTGTTCGGGCCGTTCACGGCGGCGTGGTTCCTGATCCTGGGCGCGTTGGGCGCGCTGCACCTGGCCGACGATCCGTCGATCTTCCGGGCGGTCAATCCCTGGTATGGCGTGCGCTTTCTGCTGGAGAACGGCTTCCTGGGTTTCGTGATCCTGGGCAGCGTCTTCCTGGTCGTGACCGGCGCCGAGGCGCTGTACGCCGACATGGGCCATTTCGGGAAGCGTCCGATCCAGGCGTCCTGGCTGTGCCTGGTCTTTCCCTGCCTGGCGCTCAACTATCTGGGCCAGGGCGCCCTGGTGCTGCACCACCCCGCCGCCCGCCACAATCCGTTCTGGGAAATGGTGCCCGGCTTCGCCTACTGGCCGGTGCTGATCATGGCCACCATCGCCACCGTCATCGCCAGCCAGGCGGTGATCACCGGCGCCTTCTCGATGACTCAGCAGGCGGTGCAGTTGGGCCTGCTGCCGCGCATCGAGATCAAGCGCACGTCCGAGACCCAGGCCGGCCAGATCTTCGTGCCGGCGGTCAATCAGTTCCTGCTGGTCGGCGTACTGGCGCTGCTGTTCATGTTCCAGAGCTCGCACAAGCTGGCCAGCGCCTATGGCATCGCGGTCACCGGCGCGATGTTCGTCGACACCCTGCTGGCCTATGTCGTCATCCGCCGGATCTGGAAGTGGAACCTGGCTCAGACCGGTCTGCTGCTGATCCCGCTGGCGGCCCTGGATTCGGTGTTCATCGCCTCGAACATGCTGAAGATCCCGGACGGCGCCTGGCTGCCCCTCGCGTTCGGCGGCGTGCTGGTGCTGGTCATGTGGACCTGGACGCGCGGCGCCGCGATCCTGACCGCCAAGACCCGCCGCGACAGCGTGCCCCTGATCGACCTGATGGAGATCCTTCGCGCCCGCGCGCCGCACCGCGCGCCCGGCACGGCGATCTTCCTGACCTCGGATCCGGAGATGACGCCGGTCGCCCTGATGCACAATCTCAAGCACAACAAGGTGCTGCACGAGCGCAACGTCATCCTCACCGTCCGCACCGCCGAGACGCCGCGCGTGCTGGAGGACGACCGTGTCCGGATCGAGAAGGTCAATGACGACTTCAAGAAGGTCGTCGTCACCTACGGCTTCATGGAAAGCCCGAACATTCCCAAGGCCCTGGCGGTCTGCCGCAAGCAGGGCCTGAAATTCGACATCATGGCCACCAGCTTCTTCCTGGGCCGGCGCTCGATCGTGCCGTCCGCCAACAGCGGAATGCCCCTGTGGCAGGACCGGCTGTTCATCTATCTGATGAAGAACGCGGCCAACCCGACCGACTTCTTCAAGATCCCGCCCGGCCGCGTCGTCGAGCTGGGCGCGCAGGTGACGGTTTAGGGGTAAGATACAAGCTTATGGAAACGACCCTGCGCGTGCTGGGCGATGGTCTGTCGATCGCCGCCCTCGCCATCATCGCCGCCACGGCCCAAGGCGCGTGGAAACGGATCCCGAAAGGCGTCGAGGTGCCCATGCAGTGGGGCTTCGACGGCAAGCCGACCTGGCGCGCGCCCAAGGCCGTGGGCCTGCTGGCCATTCCCGCCGTGGCCATCGCGGTCCTGCTGTCGTTCACGATCACCCAGGCCACCTTCACGGCCGATCCGACCCGCGCGCTGGTGATCTTCCTGGTCCGCGCCACCCTGGCCGCCAGCCTCGGCCTGAGCCAGCTTTTCCACCTGCGCTTCGTCATCAAGACGTTGCAGGACGAGGGTCAGCTTTAAACTTCTTGACCCGCGCGATCTTTCGCCGTTGAAGGCGCGCGACTTTGTGTTTCTCTCCGGAAGGACCCCCTCATGGCCGACAAGTCCGTGAAGAAGGTCGTGCTCGCCTATTCGGGCGGCCTCGACACCTCGATCATCCTGAAGTGGCTGCAGACCGAGTACGGCGCTGAGGTCATCACCTTCACGGCCGACCTGGGCCAGGGCGAAGAGATCGAACCGGCGCGCGCCAAGGCGCTGGCGGCCGGCGTGAAGCCCGAGAACATCTTCATCGAGGACGTGCGCGAGGAGTTCGTCCGCGACTTCGTCTTCCCGATGTTCCGCGCCAACACCGTCTATGAAGGCCAGTACCTGCTGGGCACCTCGATCGCGCGTCCGCTGATCGCCAAGAAGCAGATCGAGATCGCCCGCAAGATGGGCGCCGACGCCGTCAGCCACGGCGCGACCGGCAAGGGCAACGACCAGGTGCGCTTCGAGCTCGGCTACTACGGCCTCGAGCCCGACATCACCGTGATCGCCCCCTGGCGCGAATGGAACTTCAAGTCCCGCGAGGCCCTGCTGGACTTCGCCGAGAAGCACCAAATCCAGATCACCAAGGACAAGCGCGGCGAGGCGCCGTTCAGCGTCGACGCCAACCTGCTGCACAGCTCGTCGGAAGGTAAGGTCCTGGAGGACCCGGCGGTCGAAGCCCCCGAGTTCGTCCACATGCGCACGATCGCGCCGGAAGACGCGCCGGACAAGCCGACCATCATCACCATCGACTTCGAGAAGGGCGACCCCGTCGCCATCGACGGCGTCAAGATGAGCCCGGCCACCCTGCTGACCAAGCTGAACGAACTGGGCCGCGACAACGGCATCGGTCGTCTGGACCTCGTCGAGAACCGCTTCGTCGGCATGAAGTCGCGCGGCGTCTACGAGACCCCCGGCGGCACGATCCTCTTGGCCGCCCACCGCGGCATCGAGAGCATCACGCTGGACCGCGGCGCCATGCACCTGAAGGACGAGCTGATGCCGAAGTACGCCACGCTGGTGTACAATGGCTTCTGGTTCTCGCCCGAGCGCGAGATGCTGCAGGCGGCGATCGACTACAGCCAGGAGAAGGTCGCGGGCCAGGTCCGCGTGAAGCTCTACAAGGGCAACGTCACCGTCATCGGCCGCACCAGCCCCTACTCGCTGTACGACCAGGATCTGGTCACCTTCGAGGAAGGCAAGGTCGCCTACGACCACCGCGACGCCGGCGGCTTCATCAAGCTGAACGCCCTGCGCCTGCGGGTCCTGGCCAAGCGGGATAAGCGCGGGTAGGCGGGGTTAGAGAAAGACGACAGGGGGCGTCGCGGGGAAACTCGCGGCGCCCTTTTCTTTCGCGCGGCGGCCGCGAGCCAAATCCCTCTCTCTTCGAGAGAGGGAGGGGCCCATGCGAAGCATGGGAGGGTGAGAGGTTTCGAGGCTGGCGGGCCAAGACCCGTTGCTGCCTGCGGCTCTGCGGCGTTACAAAGACCAAACTCAACCTGAGGGGGATTTGTTTGCTTTGCTCACGCGCTTCTTAACTCTCGCCATCTTCTTGTTCCTCGGCTGCGTCGCTTACGCCGCAAGGGATCTCTACTGGCGGCCCGTAATGCCCGCGGTTGTGGTCGAGACCGGCAACAAGAACACGGGCGGCGCCTCCCAGTTGATGGTCATCTATGGGGAGCATGGCCGTGATCCGCTCCGGACAGGAACCCTGGCTGCCGACGAGTGCATCGCGGGCTGCGAGATTACTGACGGAGCGTGCGTGTCTAGCGCCGCCCGGCATGAACTCAAGTTGGGCTTGCCGCGCCAACAGAGCCTCCAAGTTCGACGGATCGACGGGCGCGCCAACCCTGTGATCGGGTATGTTGTCTGGCGTGGACCAGCCTTTCCCCGGACCGTTAGGATATCGTGCGATATGACGACGCCAGACCTGAGCCGATCCTGCAGGGTAACCGCGATCGATACTTAGAAGGCGCCCTTCCGCCCAGAGCAAACTCCGGAAAGCGCACGCCTCTCACCCTCCCACCGCTTCGCGGCGGGCCCCTCCCTCTCTCCATGAGAGAGGGATTTGGCGCACCGCCCTAAACCCGATTATACGGATACCGGTCCCGGATCATCCGCTGGAAGAACCGCCCCTTCGACGGGGCGCGGATGAACGCCTGGCTGATACGTTCGGGGACGCCGACATAGACGTAGGCGTCGCCATCCAGAAAGGTGACGAACAGCTTGCCGTGTTCAGGGGCGTAATCGATCTCCCGGATCGCCGTGGAGTCCACATGCATGGCCTGTCGAGCCTTTCGCCAATGGGATCGTCAGACCTAGGAGCGGATAAAGCCCTGGCCCGGTTCCCCGAACCCGGCTGGCGCTCCATGGACGACCCGCGCTGAGGACGGCGTATCGCGCGCGCCAGGGGATGCAAATTCCGGATGAACCCCGCTAGGGTCATCCCGTAGCCGCCGAAGCGGCCCCGGGGAGGAAAACGAAAATGAATCAATCCCACGCGCTGGCGGCGATCGTCACGCTGGTCTCGTTGCTCGTCTACGTCTGGATGATCCTGCGCATCGGCGGCGCGCGTCGGCGCACCGGCATCGACGCGCCCGCCATGACCGGCCACCCGGAGCTTGAGCGGCACCTGCGCATCCAGGCCAACACCGTCGAGTGGCTGGTCATCTACCTGCCCTCGCTGTGGCTGTTCGCCCTGTACTGGAACGACCGGGTCGCCGCCGCGCTCGGCGTGGTCTGGATGATCGGCCGGATCGTCTACGCCCTCGGCTACGCCGCCGATCCGAAGAAGCGCGAGCTGGGCTTCATCATCCAGGCGTTGGCCACCGGCGTCCTGCTGTTAGGCGCGCTGGGCCGGGCCGTTTACGTGCTGATGGTCATCGGGGGCTAGCGGGATCTTTGAGCCGCCTGGCCCGGGGCCTATACCCGCGCCATGAGCGCTCTTCCCGTCGATCCCGCCCGCTACGGGGCCTTCCTGGTCTCCATGTTCGTCCTGGCCATCACGCCGGGGCCGGCGAACCTGTTCGCCATCGCCACGGGCATGGAACGCGGCAAGGGCGCGGCCCTGCGGGGCGTGGTCGGCATGAACGCCGCGACCCTGGTCTGGTTCGCCTGCTCGGCCCTGGGACTGGGCGCGCTGATCCTGGCCTTTCCCAAGGCCTTCCACGTCCTGGCCCTGGTGGGCGCGGCCTATCTGGTCTGGCTGGGCCTCACATCCCTTTGGGCCGGGATCAAGGACGTCGAGCGCCACGCCTCGGCGCGCGTGCGGGCCGGTCGTTCGGCGTTTCTGGACGGCTTCATGGTCCAGATCGCCAATCCAAAGATCCTGCTGTTCTTCTCGGCCGTGCTGCCGCCGTTCCTGGACGTCAAGCGGCCGCTGGTTCCGCAGCTGATCATGTTCGCCTGCGCCACCATCGGCATGGATCTGGTCAGCATGTCCGCCTACGGCCTGGGCGGCGCGGCGCTGTCGACGCGGATAAACGCGCCGGGCTTTCGGCGCGGCTTCGCCATCCTGGTCGGCGTGCTCTTGATCACCGCGGCGGGCTTGATCCTGTCGCGAGGTCGATAGATTTCAGGCCCGTTGCAAACTGCGCCTTGGCGAAACCACAATGGGCGGCCAGAGTTGAGTCTAAACTCAGAGGACTCCGCGTGAAGGAGCAAACCATGTCCATGAAGAAGGTCGCCTTGGTCGCCGCTCTGGCGATCGCCGCCGGGCTGTCCGCCTGCGCCACGCCGACGCCTTACCAGCCTAAGGTGACGTCGGGCGCGACGACCGGCGGGTTCTCGGAACAGCGTCTGGAGGGCGACCGTTACCGCGTGTCGTTCGCCGGCAACAGCCTGACCTCGCGCGAGACGGTCGAGCGCTATCTGCTGTACCGGTCGGCCGAGCTGACCACTCAGCAGGGCTATGACTGGTTCGAGACGGCCGACCATCGCACCGAGCGCACCGCCCGCACCTATGTCGAGCCCGATCCGCTGGCCCGCCCGGCTTTCGGCTGGGGTCCCTACGGCTATTGGCGTCCGGCCTGGCGCTATTATGGCCCGCACTATGGCTGGCGCTCGTGGGACCCCTTCTGGGGTGACCCCTTCTGGGCCGACCGCGCCGAGATCCGCACGGTCGAGAAGTTCGAGGCCGCCGCCGAGATCGTGATGCACAAGGGCAAGAAGCCGGAAGGCGACCCGCGCGCCTATGACGCCCGCGAGATCATGGCCAATCTGGCCAGCACGATCCAGCGCCCGGCGCCGGGGAAGTAAGGACCAAAGGCTCCCTTCCCCCTTGATGGGGGAAGGGTCGGGGATGGGGGTGATGCGGCGGTTCCACTTGCAACGCCCTACCACCCCCGCCCAAACCCTCCCCCATCAAGGGGGAGGGCTTTTCGTATCAGCGCGGGGCCATGCGGATGCCGCCGTCGAGGCGGACGTCCTCGCCGTTGAAGTAGCCGCAGGTGATCATGGTCACCGCCAGCTGGGCGTATTCCTCGGGGTTGCCCAGGCGCTTGGGGAACGGCACCGAGGCCGCAAGGCCCGCCTTCACCGCCTCGGGCGCGCCGTTCATCAGCGGGGTGTTGAAGATCCCCGGCAGGATGGTGTTGACGCGGATGCCCTCGCCCATCAGGTCGCGAGCGATCGGCAGGGTCATGCCCACGACGCCGCCCTTCGACGCCGAATAGGCCGCCTGGCCCATCTGGCCGTCCTCGGCCGCCACCGAGGCGGTGTTGACGATCGCGCCGCGCTCGCCGTCCTCCAGTGGCTCCAGGTCTAGCATCCCCTTGGCCGACTTGGCGATGCAGCGGAACGTGCCCACCAGGTTGATCTGGATGATGCGGTCGAAGGCGTCGAGCGGGAAGTGCTTGGTCTCGCCGGTGGCCTTGTCGCGGCTGGCGGTCTTGGCCGCGTTGCCGGTGCCGGCGCAGTTGACCAGGATCCGCTCCTGCCCGTGGGCGGCGCGGGCCTTCTCGAAGCCGGCGTCGACATCGGCGTCGCTGGTCACGTTGACCTTGCAGAACACCCCGCCGATCTCCTTGGCGACCTCTTCGCCCCGCGCTTCGTTCATGTCGAAGATCGCGACCTTCACCCCTTGGGCCGCCAGGGCGCGAGCGGTGGCCTCGCCCAGCCCCGAAGCGCCCCCCGTGACGACGGCGGCGACGGTGTTGTCCAGTTTCATGAGCGTTTCCCCTTAAGCTTCGCGTTTTATGGGTTCGCGTTTAGGATTGGATCGAGCGAGGATTTAAACCGATGAGCGCCCAGGCCAAACCGTCCCCCGACGTAAACGTCAACGCGGTGCTGGACCCCGCCAAGGCGCTGGTTCCCGCCACCGTGCGCGTCAACGAGGAACGGGTCCGACGCGGCTTCCTGCCAAAGATCCGCAAGGTGGCGGGGAAGATCCCGTTCGCCGCCGACGCCCTTTCGCTGTGGTGGTGCGCCCGCGATCCGGAAACCCCGGCGGCGGCCAAGGGCATGGTGCTGGCGGCCCTGGCCTATTTCGTCCTGCCGATCGACGCCCTGCCGGACGTCATGCCGGTGATCGGCTTCACCGACGACGCGGCCGTGATCGCCGCGGTCATGGCCATCGTCGGCAAGACCCTCAAGCCCCGCCACAAGGAAGCCGCCCAGGCCTTCCTCCAACGCCTGTCCGATGAGCCCTGAAGCCATCCTCTGGGCCATCGCCGCCGGCGGCGCCCTGGCCTATGGCCTGGTGTTCTCCGAACACGCGCCGTCCGCCCAGCGCACCGTGGTCAAGACCAGCGCCGTCGCGGCCCTGGCCGTGCTGGCCTGGCTGGACGAGGGCTCGATGCTGCTGGCCCTCGCCCTGGCCTTCTGCGCGATCGGCGACGCCTTCCTGGCGGGCGATCCCAAGCGCTGGCTGCCGTTCGGTCTGATCGCCTTCCTCGCCGGCCACCTGACCTATGTTCCGCTGTTCCTGGATCGCGCGGGCGCCCCGCCGGTCTGGTTCTGGCCCGCCGCCGCGGCGATCGGGACGGTCGCCGGCCTGATGCTGCGCGCGCTGTGGGGATCGCTGGGCGCGCTGCGCCTTCCGGTGATCGTCTATGTGCTGGCCATCGTGGCGATGACCGTCACCAGCCTGCTGCTGCCCGGCCGCGCGTGGGCCACCACCGCCGGAGCCCTGGCCTTCATGGCCTCGGACGCCATCCTGTCGTTCGACCTCTTCAAGTCGACCAAGCTGCTGGGATCGCCTCGCCTGACCGCCTGGGCGATCTGGTTCCTGTATTGGGGCGGCCAGGCCGGCATCACCCACGGCATGTTAAGCTGAGACTCAAGGCGCCATGATCGCGGCCGCCTCGGCGGTCCACGCACGCCCCGCTGATCACTAAGTCGGGGCGGCGCTAGCGCCTCGCTGGAGGTCGCGCCCGACGCCTGCCTCGCGCCCCTTAGCCGGCGTAGGCGTAGGCCGCCGCGCCATAGACACCGATAAGGTCCACGGCGAAGGTCGCGCCGTCGGCGAGATCGGTGAGGAAGGCGTCGTTAGCCTTAGCGTACATGCCGACGTCGGCCTTGACCGCCTCGGCCAGCAGCCAGCCGACCATCGCCGCCTTGGTCCCGACGCCGTTCGCGCCATCGCCACCGTAGCTGGCGAAATAGTCGACCCGGGTGTCGATCATGGCGTGAACCTTGGCGTCGGTCGGCGCACCGCCGAAGATGGCCTTGTAAGCTTCGCGCGTAGCGTCGAAGAGGCTGAGACCACCGTACTTGGTGGTGAAGGCGGCCTTGCCCTCTCCGTTCTTGCCCAGGTTCACCGCGAAATTGATGTAGCGGTTTTCCAGATTGAACGACTGGTAGTAGACGCTGTTGAGGTTGTTGGCGTTGGGGCCGGTCGCCGAAACCAGATAGTCGATCCCCGCCTGGCCCGGAATTTTCCCGGTAAAGAACTGATAGGCCAGGATCGCCACGCTCGTCGTCGCGGCCGCCGCCTTGATGATATCGGCGATGCCCTGGCTGGTCGTCTTTGCGCCGTTGCCGACCAGGAGCGAAGTGTCGGTGGTCACGGTCGTCCGCAGGATATTCGCCGCCGCAGTGTCGATCTGGCTGCTATAGGCGAAGACGTTCAAGGTCCGGTCATCGAACTTCATCCGCTCGATGTTGATCAGGGTGTCGGTTCCCTGACTGCCGTTGGCCCGCGTATCGCTGACGATCCAATTCGCGCCGCTCTTGGTGATCTTGTAGTTGGCCAGCGCGCCCGAGAAGCCGGCGATATCGTTTCCGGTTCCCCCGTCAATCGTATCGTCGCCCGCATCCCCATAGAGGATGTCGTTGCCGCCCTTGCCCTCGATATAGTCGTCACCGGTGAAGCCGCGAATGGAGTCCGCGTCATCTCCACCCACCATGTGGTCGGCGCCGGCGAAGATGTAGGCCTGGGCGGCCTGATCGTTGCCCGTCTTGAAGTAACCCATCAAGGTCGCCGCCGAGAGCGAGACGTCGGTGATGGATAACACCAGGTCACCGGCGTCCGTCGCCTTCATGCCCGTGATCGTACCGCCAGTCGGATAGCCGTTCGCGCCATAGGAGAACCCGGAGCCGGTATATTCCTCCACAGAGCCGTCGCCGTAGTCGATGACAAAGCGCGTCGATGTCCTAGACGTCGGCGCGGGGCGCGCCGGCCCATAGGTTCCAAGATCCAGGAAATCGACCGAGACGCCCGGTCCGAGCAACAGATTGGCCACGCGACTCCCCCCAAGGTTATAAAGTTCAACCTTGAATAGGGGCGCCGGCCTAGCCCGTCTAGACCTTGTCCGCCTACCCCACGCGAAACCGGAGCACGGCCCCGTCCCACTGGGCGTCGCGGCGATCTTCCTCGACGATGTCCCGCACGCCCGGATAGCGGGCCACGGCGCGGCGCCAGAAAGCCAGCGCGCCGGTGTTGCGGCGGACGACGGCGGCCTCCCAGACCCCCCAGGCCGAGGCGAACAGGGCGTGCGCCGCCGCCTCGCCGACGCCCTTGCGGCGATGTTTGCGGACCACGAAGAACTCGGCCACCGAGCGATCGACCGGAGTCGGGGAGTGGGCGTGGTCGTTGACCAGGGCGAAGCCGACCGGCAGGCCCTTGATCCGGAACAGCCACGGCGTCCGTTCGGGCTCCCGCCAATAGGCGTCGAGACAGGGATAGTCGGCATAGCGTCCGTCCGGCCCCAGCTCGCCCTCAGCCTCGCGGTCGAACCACAGCGCCGAGAAGTCATGAAAGTACAGCTGCATCAGATTGGCGATGATCGGCGCCTCGTCGGCGCGCGCCCGCTCGACGACCAGTTTCGGATTCATCGGCCGCTCCGTGTCGAGACGATTGGCGTCATTGATCTCTTCGACCAGTTGTTCCCGGGCGACTTCGCCTTAAGTTGCGAGACATGATCGAAACCCTGCTCAGCAAAATGATCAAGACTGGCGACCTGACGGCGCATCTGCCCGGAGGTCGCGTGATCAAGGCGGGGGACGGCTCGGGACCGCCGGTGGTGATCCGGATCAATGGTCGGGGCCTACGTCGCCTGGCCAATCCCAGCCTGGGTCTCGGCGAAGGCTACATGGAAGGCGACATCGTCTTCGAACAGGGCTCGATCGACCAGCTGCTGACCATCGTCGGCGAGAGCGGCGGACGAACGCCCAAGCGCGGCTCGGCCCTGTCGCGCTTTCGCAAGGCGCTGAAGCGGCGGGTGCAGCAGGTCAACGGCCGTGTCGCATCGCGTAGGAACGTCGCCCACCACTACGACCTGTCGAACGACCTCTACCGCCGCTTCCTCGACGTCGACATGCAGTACAGCTGCGCCTATTTCGAGCGTCCGGACATGACGCTGGAGGAGGCGCAGGCCGCCAAGAAGGCGTTGATCGGCCGCAAGCTGCTGATCCAGCCGGGCATGAAGACCTTGGACATCGGCTCGGGCTGGGGCGGTCTTTCGATGACCCTGGCCAAGGACTTCGGGGCCCGGATGACCGGCGTGACCCTGTCGACCGAGCAGTTGGCCCTGGCCCGCGAGCGCGCGGAGAAGGCCGGCCTGTCCGACAGGATCGACTTCCGGCTGACCGACTACCGCGACCTCGACGAGACGTTCGACCGCGTCGTCTCGGTCGGGATGCTGGAGCACGTCGGCGCGCCGAACTTCCGGACCTATTTCGAGACCATCAACCGTCTGCTGACCGACGACGGCGTGGCCCTGGTCCATTCGATCGGCAAGATGCACGGCCCCGGCGCGACCAACGCCTTCACCCAGAAGTACATCTTCCCGGGCGGCTACATTCCGGGCCTCTCCGAGATCGTCGCGGCCATCGAGCAGGCGGGCCTGTGGATCACCGACATCGAGATCCTGCGTCTGCACTACGCCGAGACCTGCCGCATCTGGCGCCAGCGCTTCATGGCCGATCCCGACATCCCGACGATGTTCGACGCCCGCTTCCGGCGGATGTGGGAATTCTACCTGGCCGGGGCGGAACTGGGCTTCCGGCACGGCGGCCACATGGTCTTCCAGATCCAGCTGGCCAAGCGGCGCGACGGGACGCCGCTAACGCGGGACTATCTGCTGAAGGGCGCGGCCGGTTGACGCCGGGGACGGCGGCGTCCATAGGCGCCGCTTGACGTATCTTCAGAGGATCGCCTCATGGGCCAGTTCCGCGCGGCCGACCTTCTGCGCCGCAAGCCCGTCGCGCTGATCGAAGGCGAGCATCCGCCCGAGCACCTGCATCGCTCGATCGGCCTGTTCCAGCTGACCATGCTGGGCGTTGGCGCGACCATCGGCACCGGCATCTTCGTCGCCCTGACCACCGCCGTGCCGGCGGCGGGGCCGGCGGTGATCCTGTCGTTCGTGCTGGCCGGGATCACGGCCGCCCTGACTGCCCTATGTTATGCCGAGCTGGCCTCGACCATCCCGGTGTCCGGCTCATCCTATTCCTACGCCTACGCCACCCTGGGCGAGTTCGTGGCCTTCGTCGTCGGCGCGTGCCTGTTGCTGGAATACGCCGTCTCGGCCTCGGCCATCGCGGTCGGCTGGGGGCAGTATCTGAACGAGATGCTGACGGATCTCGTCGGCTGGAAGATGCCCGACGTCATCGCCAAGGCCCCCGGCGCGGGCGGGGTGTTCAACCTGCCGGCCGTGGCGCTGGTCGGGGCCTGCATGGTGCTGCTGCTGCGCGGGGTCAAGGAATCGACCACGATCAACGCCATCCTGGTGGTGCTGAAGCTAGCCATCCTGGTGTTCTTCGTCGTCGTGGCCTTCACGGGCTTCCACGCCCACAATCTGAGCCCGTTCATGCCGATGGGCTGGAAGGGGGTCGGCGCGGCCGCCGCCTCGATCTTCTTTTCCTATATCGGCATCGACGCGGTCTCGACGGCCGGCGAGGAGGTCAAGGATCCGCGCCGCACCCTGCCGGCGGGCATCGTGCTCAGCTTGCTGATCGTCACGGCGATCTACATCCTGGTGGCCGTGGCAGCGATCGGCGCCCAGCCCTGGACCGCCTTCGCCGGCCAGGAAGCGGGCCTGGCGGTAATCCTGAGGAACCTGACCGGCCAGGCCTGGACCTCGCTGGTGCTGTGCGTCGGCGCGATCGTGTCGATCTTCTCGATCACCCTGGTCGTGATGTACGGCCAGACCCGGATCCTCTACGCCATGAGCCGCGACGGTCTGCTGCCCAAGCTCTTCCAGCGCCTGGACCCCAAGACCCGGACACCCGACCTGAACACCTATATCGTCGCCGCCTTCATCGCCGTGCTGGCGGCGTTCGTGCCGCTGGACGTGCTGGTCAACCTGACCAGCATGGGCACCCTGATCGCCTTCGCCATCGTCTCGCTGGGGGTGATCATCCTGCGACGCACCCAGCCGGATCTGCCGCGCGGCTACAAGGTCCCGCTGTTTCCGGCGCTGCCCGCCGCCAGCGTGGCCTTCTGCGGCTATCTGATCTGGAAGCTGCCGCTGGACACCTGGGCGCTGTTCGCGGTCTGGGTCGCGGGAGCCTGCGTGGTGTACTTCGGCTATTCGCGGAAGAACTCAGCGCTGAACGGCTAGACGCCATAGATCCTCCCCCGCGCCGCGGGGGAGGATCTAAGCCGCCCCTACTCCACCGTCACCGACTTGGCGAGGTTGCGCGGCTGGTCGACGTCGGCGCCCTTCACCACGGCGACGTGGTAGGCCAGCAATTGGATCGGGGCCGACATGACCAGGGTCGAGACCAGCGGGTCCGAGGCCGGGGCCGTGACCACCACCTTGGCGCCGGCCGGGGCGTGCTTCACGCCCTCGGTGTCGGTGACGAAGATCACCTGGCCGCCCCGCGCCATCACCTCGCTCATGTTGGAGGCCGACTTCTCGAACCAGCTGTCATAGGGCGCCAGGATGACGATCGGGGTCTTGTCGTCGACCAGGGCGATCGGGCCGTGCTTCAGCTCGCCGGCGGCGTAGCCTTCGGCGTGGATGTAGCTGATTTCCTTCAGCTTCAGCGCGCCTTCCAGGGCCAGGGCCGACATGGGCCCGCGGCCCAGATAGAGCACGTCCCGCGCCTTGGCGACGTCGGCGGCGATGTCCTTGATGGCGTCTTCCAGGCCGATGGCCTCGGCGATCAGGCGCGGGGCCTCCAGCAGCACCTTGACCAGGCGCTGCTCCTCGGCGTCGTCGATCTTGCCGCGCTGCTTGGCGGCGGCGACGGCCAGGGCGATCATCACGCTGACCTGGGCCGTGAAGGCCTTGGTCGAGGCCACGCCGATCTCGGGACCGCAGTGGATCGGCCACACGACGTCGACTTCGCGGGCCATGGTCGATTCCTGGGCGTTGACCACCACCGCGCTCTTCATGCCCTTGGCCTTGCAGTAGCGCAGAGCCGCCAGGGTGTCGGCGGTCTCGCCCGACTGCGACATGGCGATGACCAGGGCCCCCGGACGCAGCGCCGGCTGGCGATAGCGAAACTCCGAGGCGATCTCGACATCGACCGGCAGGTCGGCCAGCTGCTCGATCAGGTACTTGCCCACCACCCCGGCGATGAACGAGGTGCCGCACGCCACGATCTGGATGCGCTCCAGCGCGGCGAAATCGATGTCGCCGGGCACGGCCGCCGTCGAGGTCAGGGCGTCGACATAGGCCGAGATCGTGCGCTGGCAGCCGTCCGGCTGGTCGTGGATCTCCTTCTCCATGAAGTGGCGATAATTGCCCTTCTCCAGCATCACCGCCGAGGCCGGAACCACCCGCACCGCGCGCTGGACGCGCGCGCCGGAGGCGTCATGGATCTCGTGACCCTGGTGGGTCAGGGCCACGTAGTCGCCCTCTTCCAGATAGATCACCCGGTTGGTGAACGGGCCGACGGCTAGGGCGTCGGAGCCCAGGAACATCTCGCCCTCGCCTTCGCCGACCACCAGCGGGCTGCCGCGGCGCGCGCCGAGGATCAGGTTGTCGTCGCCCTCGATCAGCACGGCCAGGGCGTAGGCGCCGGTCAGGCGGTCCAGCGTGGCCTTGAACGCCGCCAGCGGGGCGAGGCCCGTCGCCAGCTCGGCGTCGATCAGCTGGGCGATCACCTCGGTGTCGGTGTCGCTTTCGAACGTCCGGCCCGCCGCGAGCAGCTCGGCCTTCAGCTCGGCGAAGTTCTCGATGATGCCGTTGTGCACCAGGGTGACGCGACCAGCCGTGTGCGGGTGCGCGTTCTTGACGTTGGGCGCGCCGTGCGTGGCCCAGCGGGTGTGGCCGATGCCGGTGGTCGCGACCAGCGGCTGCTCGGCGACCACGGCTTCCAGGGCCTTGATCTTGCCCTGGGCGCGACGGCGCTCGACCTTGCCCTGGCCCACCACGCCCGCGATGCCGGCGGAGTCATAGCCCCGATACTCCAGGCGCTTGAGACTTTCGATCAGACGCTCGGCGACGGGTTGCTTGCCGACGATGCCGATGATGCCGCACATAAGCGATGATCCCTTGTGGACCGCGCCGACGGATCAAGCCCGCCGACGCGCGAATTTCAGAAGCGGGCCTTTAGCACTGGCCCGCGGGCCCGCTCTCATAAATCTGCATTTCGGATCGTTTCGGATCCGCCGCCAGCCATTCCCTCCGGATTGGCTCGGAATTAAGACTATGGGCTGACAGTCGCCGCACCGGCGCCCTTTTTGGCCGTAAGGCCCTGGAAGAGACAACAAGACGACATGAGCAAGCGCGCCTATTTCGGCACCGACGGCATCCGGGGCCAGGCCAACAAGCATCCGATGACGGCCGAAGTGGCCCTGCGCGTCGGTCTGGCGGCCGGCAAGCTGTTCCGCTCGCAGGACGAGCGCCGCCACCTCGTGGTGATCGGCAAGGACACTCGCCTTTCGGGCTACATGATCGAGCCGGCCCTGGTCGCCGGCTTCACCAGCCTGGGCATGGACGTGCGCCTGTTCGGCCCGCTGCCGACCCCGGCGGTGGCGATGATGACCCGCTCGATGCGCGCGGATCTCGGCGTGATGATCAGCGCCTCGCACAACAGCTTCGCCGACAACGGCATCAAGTTCTTCGGTCCCGACGGCTACAAGCTGTCGGACGCTCAGGAACTGAAGATCGAGGCCCTGATGGACGAGGGCCTGCAGGAGGGCCTGGCCGCGCCGCGCGAGCTGGGCCGCGTCAAGCGCATCGACGACGCCCAGGCGCGCTATGTCGAGATCGTCAAGGCGACGTTCCCCCGCCACCTGTCGCTGAGCGGCCTGCGCATCGTCATCGATTGCGCCAATGGCGCCGCCTACAAGGTGGCCCCCACCGCCCTCTACGAACTGGGCGCCGAGGTGATCTCGATCGGGGTCGATCCGGACGGCACCAACATCAACGAGGAGTGCGGCTCGACCCATCCCGAGGCCATGGCCAAGATGGTCCGCGAATATCGCGCCGACATAGGCATCGCCCTGGACGGCGACGCCGACCGCCTGGTGGTCTGCGACGAGAAGGGCGTGGTCGTCGACGGCGACCAGATCATGGCGATCATCGCCGGCGCCTTCGCCAAGGCGGGCGCGCTGAAGGGCGGCGGGGTCGTGGCCACGGTCATGTCGAACCTCGGCCTTGAGCGCTACCTGAACGGCCTGGGTCTGAACCTGGAACGCACCTCGGTCGGCGACCGCTATGTCATGCAGCGGATGCGCGAGGCCGGCTTCAACCTGGGCGGCGAGCAGTCGGGCCACCTGATCCTGTCGGACTTCTCGACGACGGGCGACGGCCTGATCGCCGCCCTGCAGGTGCTGGCCGTGCTGGTCGAGAGCTGCAAGCCGATGAGCGCCCTGGGCCGCCAGTTCGAGCCGGTGCCGCAGCTTCTGGAAAACGTCCGCTTCGCCGGCGGCAAGCCGCTGGAAGCCAAGGCCGTGAAGGAAGCCATCGCCGACGGCGAGGCCCAGCTGAACGGCGCCGGGCGCATCGTGGTGCGAGCCTCGGGCACCGAGCCGCTGATCCGCATCATGGCCGAGGGCGACGACCCAGCCCTGGTGAGCAAGGTCGTGAAGTCGATCGTCAGCGCGGTGAAGGCGGCCTAATAGGGCAACTGGTCCGGCGGCGGGGCCGTGCCCGCCGG
>NZ_SZWJ01000088.1:0-18207 GCF_012184455.1 Caulobacter sp. SSI4214
ACTTTTGTTGTATGAGGGGGCGATGAGCCTACAAGCCGCCCAGACCCCCGACTTTTCCGTCGTCGTTCCCGTTTTCGATGAGGGCGAGGCCGCGCCGAAGCTGGCGCGCGAGATCGCGGCCGCCTTCGCCGGCGAGGCCTACGAGATGATCTTCGTCGACGACGCCAGCCGCGACGACACCAAGGCGCGGCTGATCGCCCTGAAGGCCGAGATCCCGCAATTGCGCGTGCTGGGTCATCGGAAGAACTCGGGTCAGAGCCGCGCCGTCCGCAGCGGCGTGCTGGCCGCGCGCGCGCCGATCGTCATCACCCTGGACGGCGACGGGCAGAACGATCCGGCCGACGCGCCGCGCCTGGCCAAGGCCCTGGCCGCCGGCCCCGACGGCCTCGCCCTGGTGGGCGGCGAGCGGGTCAAGCGTCAGGACAGCCAGGCCAAGCGTCTGGCCTCCAAGTTCGGCAACGGCGTGCGCAAGCGGCTGTTGAAAGACACCGCCAACGACACCGGCTGCGGCCTGAAGGCCTTCCGGCGCGAGGCCTTCCTGCGCCTGCCGTACTTCGATCACATCCATCGCTATATTCCCGCCCTGATGCTGCGCGAGGGCTATGAGGTCGCGTTCCAGCCGGTGAACCATCGCCACCGCGAGACGGGCGTGTCGAAATACACCAACCTCGGCCGGCTGAAGGCCTCGGTGTCCGATCTCCTGGGGGTGATGTGGCTGCAGTCGCGGGCCCGCAATCCGCTGGGCGTCGACGAGGCGTAAGGGGCGACGTCACGCGTTTCGGGCGAGACGTCTTCACCGAAGCCGAATAAGCCGTTACGCCTTAACCATGGCATGACGTCTCGGGGCGTGCCGAAGGGGGAAGCTCGATGTTCGCGGCGGTTCCGCTGCTGGCGCTGCCAGTGCTGATCTACAACCTGATCTGCCTGACCCTGTCGGGCGCGTTCAAGGCCGTGGACGCCAATGTCCGCATGACCGACAAGCTGTTCACCATCCACATGACCTCGCGGGCCGAGTGGGGCGTCAGCCTGGGCGACCTTCTGTTGGCCGCCTCGCTGGTGGTGCTGTTCGTCGAGCTGCTGAAGTCCACGACCAGCCGCCGGATCGCCATCATCAACCATTCGCTGTCGATGGTGCTGTTCATCTTCTGCCTGGTCGAGTTCCTGCTGTTTCCGGCCTTCGCTACCTCGACCTTCTTCCTGGTCACCCTGATGGTGCTGCTGGACGTGCTGGCGGGCTTCATCGTCACCATCGTGTCCGCGCGCCGGGACATCGAGTTCGGGGACCATTAGGAGCTTCTAGCCCGGAAACCCGCCCGTCTGGCGCAGGGCCTCGCCCAGCGCCATGGCCGCCGTGGTGGCCAGGTTCATCGAGCGCGTCTCGGGCCGGATTGGAATCACCAGCCGCCCCTGGGCCGCGGCGTGGACCTCTTCGGGCGCGCCCCGGCTCTCGTTGCCGAACAACAGGGTGTCTCCGGACTCGAACGAAAACCGGTGGAACGGCGTCGCGCCCTTGGTCGTGAACAGCAGCAGGCGCCCTTCGGCGCGCGCCGGCGCCTTAAGGAACGTCTCCCAGCTGTCGTGCCGCGTCAGGTGCGTCAGAGGGCCGTAATCCAGCGCCGCGCGCTTCAAGCTCTTGTCATTCAAGGGGAAACTGCAAGGCTCGATGACGTCCAGCCCCACGCCGAAACAGGCGGTGAGGCGGATGGCGGCGCCGACGTTCTGGGGAATACCCGGTTGAAAAAGTGCGATACGCATAATAAGCGAACCAACCACAAGGGCAGCAGGGGCTTTGCCGCGAATCGAAAGGACTTGCGGACTTGGCCCGCGCGTCCGATAGGACGATCCGACCGCTGCCTTGTGGCGGAGATCCGTTCGCGGGTCGAGCAAGAATGGCGCTGGGAGGCGCTTCTCCAGGTTGGTCGCTCGCGACCGCCTGTATCAAAGGGGTGACTTAAGGTGGCCGACACCGCCGTGGGCGCAACGACCGAGCCGGAACACGGGAGCGATCCTTCCCGGCGTGACTTCATTCACATCGCCGCCGTCGCGGCCGCCGCCGGCGGCGCCGCGACTCTGGTGTGGCCGTTCATCGATCAGATGAACCCGTCCGCGGACACGCGGGCCCTGGCCTCGACCGAGTTCGACCTGACCAAGGTCGCCGAGGGCCAGCAGGTGACGATCAAGTGGCGCGGCAAGCCGCTGTTCGTCCGCAACCGGACCAAGGCCGAGATCGCCAAGGCGGTCAAGGACGACCACGCCGACATGAAGGATCCGGCGACGGACGCCTCGCGCGTGAAGCCGGGCAAGGCCCAATGGCTGATCGTCGGCGGCAACTGCACCCACCTGGGCTGCGTGCCGACCTTCGGCGGCGGCGAGTACGGCGGCTGGTTCTGCCCGTGCCACGGCTCGGTCTACGACACCTCGGGTCGTATCCGTAAGGGCCCCGCGCCCAAGAACCTGGTGGTTCCGGATTACGCCTTCCTCTCCGACACCAAGGTCAAGATCGGCTAATCGAGATGAGCGGACATTCGACCTATCAACCCAAGACCGGTTTCGAGCGCTGGCTCGACGCCCGTCTGCCGATCGTGCGCCTGGGCTACGATTCGTTCGTCGACTACCCCACGCCGCGGAACCTGAACTACTGGTGGACCTTCGGCGGCATCCTGTCGCTGTGCCTGGCCTCCCAGCTGATCACCGGCATCATCCTGGTGATGCACTACACGCCTAGCGCCCAAGGCGCGTTCGCGTCGGTCGAGCACATCATGCGCGACGTGAACTACGGCTGGCTGATCCGCTACATGCACGCCAACGGCGCGTCGATGTTCTTCATCGCCGTCTACATCCACATGCTGCGCGGCCTGTACTACGGCTCCTACAAGGCGCCCCGCGAAGTGTTGTGGCTGCTGGGCTGCGTGATCTATCTGCTGATGATGGCCACCGCCTTCATGGGCTACGTCCTGCCCTGGGGCCAGATGTCGTTCCACGGCGCCGTCGTGATCACCAACCTGTTCGGCGCCCTGCCGCTGGTCGGCGAGAGCATCACCACCTGGCTGTGGGGCGGCTTCGCGGTCGACAACCCGACCCTGAACCGCTTCTTCTCGCTGCACTACCTGCTGCCCTTCATGATCGCGGGCGTCGTGATCCTGCACATCTGGGCCCTGCACGTCGTCGGCCAGAACAACCCGACCGGCGTCGACCCGAAGTCGAAGGCCGACACCGTGCCCTTCACGCCTTACGCGACGGTGAAGGACGGTTTCGCGATGAGCGTCTTCCTGATCCTCTTCGCCTTCTTCGTCTTCTACATGCCCAACGCCCTGGGCCACGCGGACAACTATATCGAGGCCAACCCGCTGGTGACGCCGTCGCACATCGTTCCGGAATGGTACTTCCTGCCGTTCTACGCGATCCTGCGCGCCGTGCCGGACAAGCTGATGGGCGTGCTGGCCATGTTCGGCGCCATCGCCTGCCTGTTCGCCCTGCCGTGGCTGGACACCTCGAAGGTGCGCTCGATGCGCTACCGCCCGACCGCGAAGATCTACTTCCTGTTCTTCGTGGTGGTCTGCTGCATCCTCGGCCTCTGCGGCGCCAAGCTGCCCGACGATCCGGTCATCCCGCACCTGACCACCTTCTCGGTCATGGGTTCGGACCTGAACAGCTTCGTGTGGCTGTCGCGCTTCGCGGCCCTCTACTACTTCGCTTTCTTCCTGGTCGTGCTGCCGGTCCTGGGCTTGGTCGAAAAGACCCTGCCGGTTCCGGACTCGATCGCCTCGCCGGCCCTGTCGGCCGACGCCAAGAAGGGTTGATCCCGATGCTCCGCAAACTCTCGGTTATCGCGGCGGTCGCGGGTCTCCTGACGGTGGGGGCCTCGGCCCCCGCCTTCGCCAACGGCGGCGCGCTGGAGCCCAAGGACGTCCACTGGTCGTTCGAAGGTCCGTTCGGCACGTTCGACCAGGCCCAGCTGCAGCGCGGCTACAAGGTCTATCGCGAGGTCTGCTCGGCCTGCCACTCGATGAAGCTGGTGGCCTTCCGCAACCTCGGCGACAAGGGCGCGCCCTTCTATAATCCGAAGTATCCGAACTCGAACGAGAACCCGGTCGTCAAGGCGATCGCCAAGGACTACCAGGTGGCCGATATCGACGGCGAGACCGGCGACGCCATCAAGCGTCCGGCCACGCCCGCCGACCGCTTCCCGTCGCCCTTCGCCAACGAGGCGGCGGCGCGCGCGGCCAACGGCGGCGCCCTGCCGCCGGACATGTCGCTGCTGGCCAAGGCCCGCGAAGGCGGCCCGGCGCACATCTACTCGATCGTGGTCGGTTATCAGGCGCCTCCGAAGGGTCTGAAGGTCGGTCCTGGCCAGAACTACAACCCGTACATGGCTGGCGACCTGTCGTCGTACTGGTCGGGCGACAAGGAGCACGTCCCGCCGGGCGGCTTCATCGCCATGCCCCAGCCTCTGAAGGCCGGGCAGGTGACGTTCGACGATGGCACGAAGTCGACGCTGGAACAGGAAGCCAAGGACGTCTCGGCCTTCCTGATGTGGGCCGCCGAGCCCAAGCTGGAAGAGCGCAAGCAGACCGGCTTCGCCGTGCTGATCTACCTCATCCTGCTCTCGGGTCTGCTGTACGCCAGCTACAAAACCGTGTGGCGCAACGAGTCGCACTGAGCCCTGGTTCAGCACTGACTATCGAAGGCCCGGTGGAAACGCCGGGCCTTTTTCGTTGGTCAAGCCGCGGCGGACGGGCTCACGGCGCGACCGACAAGGTGGTGGCGCTGGCGTCGAGATGGAGCCGATGGCGGGCCCAGAGGCCGACGCCCAGGCTGCCGGTCACGCCCTCCGGCAGGTCGTCGGCCAGGCTGGCGGGAACGTTCTGGGCCAGCACGCCGCCGATCGACAGCGCCCGCAGCCGCGCCGGCGCCCGATGGCGGGCCGAAAGATCCAGCTTGCCACTTGCCTTGACCTCGCGCGTCGAGAGCCGCGCCATGGCCCGGGAGGCGGTGTCGATGGCGAAGGCTCCGCGCAGGGCCGTGGGGCCGTCGCTGACGGCCGCGACGATCGTCGGCAGGCCTTGGACCAGGGTGACCGGCAAGACGGCCTGACGCCGCGCCCGCCAGGGCCGGTCGATGCGCAGGCGGCAATGGCGAAAGTCGATCTCGATCGCGTGACCCGAAAGGACATCCATGCCGATGACCCCGGCGATGGGGGTGATGAAGCCCGCGCCGCGCGCGTCCAGGTCGACGACCTTGACCGACACGGCCGGCGCCTTCAGTCCGGCCACCTCGACCGGCAGGGACAGCTCGGGCGCGAGGATCCCCTCCATCTCAGCCTTGGTGTCATGCAGCAGGGTGCGCGGGGCCGACAGGTCGATGACATAGTCGCCGGCCATGGTCCCGATCACCGCCGGCGCCACGACCGCCCCGTTTTCGAACCAGCACGCCGTCTCGCCAGCGCGGGCCGCGCCGGCGGTGACCGTGGTCGTCAGAAGCAGCGCGGCGAGGCAGGAACGCATGACCTGCAGCCTAGGTCGCCGCACCGGGAAAGGAAAAGATCTGTTTGTGTCGTCGCGCCTTGCTCAGCCGGCTTTATTCTTGCCGCCGGCTGGCAGCTTGCACGGCGCGCCGAGCTTAGCCGCGTCGGCACAGGTGATCGAAGAGAAGGAGGCCTTTGAGCCCGGCGCGGGTTGATCGACAACGTAGCCTTGGCCGTTCCGACAGGCCAATTCATAGCGCGTGATCGCGGGCTGCCCCCCCGATCCGAGGAAGGCCGCATCCGCCAGGTCACAGCCCGAGGCAACGCGCTTGGCCAAAGGCTTCAGGCCGACGATGGGGTCACTGTTGGCGGGCATCAGGCATTCGAGCCCGCGCGGCCATTTGCGGCCGGCGGCGGCGGCCGAGTCTTGCCAGGCCAGGCAGTCGGCCACCTGAGTGCCGCCATCGTCGCGATGCAGTATGATCCAACCGATCGAGTCCTTGCAGACGAGCTCGTAGCTGGGATCCTTGGTCGGACGGTCCGATAGCAGACCGGCGTCAATGACATCGCAGGGAATCTGCAATTGTTCCGCCAGCTTACGCGCGTTGCTGACCTGAAGCGGCAGCGCCGACCGGCGCTCCTCACGGAACGTCGATGTCGCCTTCTTCTGTACGTCGAAGCTCGAGGTGGCGAAGCGCTTGGGCAGCGGTTGCGGCGGAGGGTTCGGAAACGGCGCTGGGGCGCCCACTTGCGCGAGAGCTGAGGTCCCCGAAGCGACGACGATCAGCGCCGCGATAAAGCCCGACCGAAGTGAACGCCTAAACATTGTCACCCCTCCATCCATAAACCCAGAGTAGGGTTCAATCGAAGCGTCACAAAGTCAAGCGCCGCGGGTCAGTTCTCCGCCTTCCCGCCCCCTGCGCGCTGGAAGAGCTGGAGCGTCCGCAGCAGGGCCAGGCGCGCGCTGTCGGGGTGGTGGCCGCTGGGCGCCACGAAGGCGTGGCCCGCGTCGTACAGATAGATCGGCAGCTCCGGATGAGCGTCGCGGATGGCGTCGACGTCGGCCATCGGGATCAGGCTGTCGGTCTTGCCGAAGTGCAGGATCGTCGCCGTCTTGGGCGTCTCGTCGCGATAGGCCGCGATGTCGCCGCCATAGAAGGCCGAGACCGCCGCCACGCCGTCGCAGCGGCACGCCGCCAGCCACGCCGTCGTGCCGCCATAGCAGAACCCCATGACGAACACCGGCCCGTCCAGGGCGTCGATCGCCGCCTGGACGCGGGGCAGTGTGGTCGCGCCCCAGCCGGTCAGCTTGCCCAGCGCCATGCGGTCGTCGAGGATCGCCGGCGTCAGGTCCTCGACCGGGAAGTCCGCGTCGGCGGCGTCCATCAGGCTGGGGGCGATGACCTCATAGCCCTGCTCGGCCAGGCTGTCGCTGAGCTGGCGGATATGCGGCGTGACGCCCCAGATGGCGTGCAGCATGACGATCCCGCCGCGCCGGGCCTCCAGCGGCGGCGCGTGGTAGGCCGCGAACGGCCCGCCGTCGCGGCAGGCCAGGGCGATGCGCGCTCCCATGCTCAGGCGGCCCCGTGGGCTTCGAAGAAGGCCAGGGTGCGCGCGCGGGCCAGCTCGGCGTCGGCGAGATCGCTGTCCGGACGGCCGTCGTTGTTGAAGCCGTGACCGCTGTTTTCGTAGATGTGGACCGGGACGTCGGGGTGGGCGGCCTCGACCTTGGCCTTCACCTCATCGGCGGGGATGTGAGCGTCCTTGCGGCCGAGGTGGACCAGGACCGGCGCGGCCAGCGTCGCCTCGGCGTTGGCGGCGATCATGCTGCCGTAATAGGCCGAGCCGGCGGCCAGGCCCTTCAGCCGGCTGGCCGCCAGCCAGACCAGCGAGCCGCCCAGGCAGTAGCCGACCGCGAACACCGGCCCGCGCTCGGCCAGGGCGTCGATACAGGCCTGGATGTCCGACAGCATCTTCTCGACGCCGATCGACTGCACGTGACCGATGCCGACGGGGAAGGCGGCCGGTTCGTGCTCGGCGACATAGCCGCGCTCGGCCCGGTCGAAGATCGACGGGGCCAACACCTCGAAGCCCCGCGCCGACCAGCGCTCGACATCGGCGAGCACGTACTGGTCCAGGCCGAAGATCTCCTGGATCACCACGACCCCGCCCTTGCGCGCGCCTTGGGCCTGGGCGTGGACGGCGGTGAACTCGAAGCCGTCGACGGCCGAGGCGAGGGTGACGATGTCGGTCATGCGAGCTCTGACTCCCCAATGAGAAGCGGCCGGGGCGTCTCCGCTCCGGCCGCTGTGTTCTGAACGCTTAGACGTTGAACCGGAAGTGCATCACATCGCCGTCCTTGACGATGTATTCCTTGCCTTCCGAGCGCATCTTGCCGGCTTCCTTGGCGCCGACTTCGCCGTTCAGGGCGATATAGTCGTCGAAGGCGATCGTCTCGGCCCGGATGAAGCCCTTCTCGAAGTCGGTGTGGATCACGCCGGCCGCCTGCGGGCCGGTGGCGCCCACGGGGATGGTCCAGGCGCGGGCTTCCTTGGGCCCGACCGTGAAATAGGTCTGCAGGCCCAGGAGCTTGTAGGCCTCGCGGATCAGGCGGTTCAGGCCGGGCTCTTCCAGGCCCAGGGTTTCCAGGAACTCGGCGCGCTCGGCCTCGTCCAGCAGGGCGATCTCGCTTTCGATCTGGGCCGAGATGATCACGCTCTTGGCGTTGTCGCGGGCGGCGCGCTCGGCGACCAGGTCCGAATACTTGTTGCCCTTGTCGGCGCTGGCTTCCTCGACATTGCAGACATAGAGGGCCGGAAGCGAGGTCAGGAGCTGCAGCATGGCCCAGGCCTTGGCGTCTTCCTTGTCGACCTTGGCGGCGCGGGCCGGGCGACCCTCGCGCAGCTGCTCCAAGGCGAGGTTGATCAGGCGCAGGGTCTGGACCATGTCCTTGTCGCCGCCGCTCTTGGCGCGCTTCTCGACGTTGGGCAGGCGCTTTTCCAGGCTTTCCAGGTCGGCCAGCATCAGCTCCATCTCGATGATCTCGAGATCGGCGATCGGGTCGATGCGGCCCTCGACGTGGGTGATGTCGCTGTCCTCGAAGCAGCGGGCCACGAAGGCCACGGCGTCGCAGTCGCGGATATTGGCCAGGAACTGGTTGCCCAGGCCCTCGCCCTTGGACGCGCCGCGCACCAGGCCCGCGACGTCGACGAAGTTGATCCGGGCCGGGATGATTTCCTTGGAGCCGGCGACCTTGGCCAGGGCGTTCAGGCGCGGCTCGGGCACCGCCACGTCGCCGGTGTTGGGCTCGATCGTGCAGAACGGATAGTTGGCGGCCTGGGCCGACGCCGTCTGGGTCAGGGCGTTGAACAGGGTGGACTTGCCGACGTTGGGCAGGCCGACGATGGCGACTTTCAGGGCCATGGAACTCTCGTGAATTTCGTTGGGCGCGCGCTTAGCACGGATGGCCGCGAAAGGCGAACGCGCCGGCCCCTTGCATCAATTGCAACCAGACCTGATATCAAAGGTCCAAAGGAGTTCTCCCATGCGCGTTCGACCCGTCCTGAAGATCGTCAAGGGCCTGCCCGCCTCGGACGGCGACGGCGTGCGCCTGACCCGGATGCTGGGCACGCCGGACGCCCAGATGTTCGACCCGTTCCTGATGCTGGACTGTTTCGACAACGACCAGGCCAGCGACTACATGGGCGGCTTCCCCGATCACCCGCATCGCGGCTTCGAGACGGTAACCTACATGCTGGAAGGCCGGATGCGTCACAAGGACAACACCGGCCGCGAGGGCGTGATCGGTCCGGGCGGCATCCAGTGGATGCGGGCCGGCAAGGGCATCGTCCACTCCGAAATGCCCGAGCAGGCCGAGGGCCGAATGCGCGGTTTCCAGCTGTGGGTGAACCTGCCGGCCAAGCTGAAGATGAGCGCGCCTGGCTATCAGGAGTTCGAGGCCGACAGCATTCCGGTCGAGGCCCGCGACGGCGGCGTCTCGGTCAAGGTGATCTCCGGCGCGACCGATGCTGGAACCGCCGGCCCGATCGGCGGCGGCGCGGTCGACGCGCTCTATTTCGACGTCGTCCTACCGGCCGGGACCGTGTTCGAGGAGCCGGTCGGCGACGACCGCAACGCCATGCTGGCGGTCTATGAAGGCCAGGTCCTGGTGGCCCACGACACCGTGGACGCGCTGTCGGGCGTGTTCCTGGGAACCGGCGACGCCATCCGCGTCGAGGCCGTCACCGACGCCCGCGTCCTGCTGCTGGCCGGCCGCCCGATCAATGAGCCGGTCTTCTGGCACGGCCCGTTCGTGATGAACTCCCGCGAGGAGATCGTCCAGGCGTTCGAGGACTTCCAGCGGGGACGGTTTTAGGGATCGCGCTGTCTTGGGCGACCTTTTTCGCCTGTCGGTTGGCGGATCGCCGTAAAGGGAAGTGACGATAGTCCGACTTGGGTGATTGTCGGACGAAGCGGCCACTGGCGCTAACAAACGCACCAGCCCATCAGGGCCATCGCAATGCCTTCGCCGGAGTTTCAAGGGGCCGAAAGCTCAGATCGTTTAGATCTGCGATCAGGCTTGGCTCGCTGGGCGCGTCATTGGCCAGTTGAGATATTTTGAGCCGGCTCAAGCATCCTTCACGCGCAAGTATGATATCCCCTTTGAGGTCGATATCCGCCCAATCTACCCGCCCCAGCTGGGCCTTGATCGCGCCGTCCGCGCCTCGCACGGAAGCGGTTTCAACGTACAGCCTGCCATTCGACTCATTAGCGGCGTGCATCTCGACGACGAGCGTCCATCCCGCGCGCAGAGCCTTGGTTTGAACTATGGGCGGATCGAAGACGTAGCCATAGCGCGCGGTGCGTGGCAGCTTTTTCCGTTCGCCCAACGTGACATTCCATCCCTCTCGCTGCAGGCGCATGAGCGATAATCTCAGCTCGTCGAGATAGGGATGAAGTCTCGAAACCCGCAGTTTCGAAGACACCGAGCCAGCGCTCCTGTCCTTGTCGGCGACTTCCCAGGACAGCAGGTTCAGTTGGAGCGATCGCCAATCTTTTCCAAAGAGGCCGCCGCCCCACATGCCGGCTTCGGTCCAAAGGGCCAGCGCGGTCAGGTACGGCGGTCGCGACACGGCGACCCAACTCGTAAGTTCGCTTCCGCCCTTTGCAGCGGCGTACACGAGTAGTTCTCCATCCGGCGACAGGTCGGCGCGGCGTTCATAGATTCGGCCTTTAAGCCATTGCCCCGGGACGAGCGTGTCGGTCCTCAGGTCCCAAGTGAGAACGAGAGTGCGCTTCGTCGGCCCTCGTCGAAACACGACGGCGCGACCCGCTTTGCGCGCTACCAGCACGTAAAGTCGCGCCGAGTTAGCTCGCATCGTGGGCCAGAGAGCGGGTTTGTCGTTCATGGCCGCAGACTACCAGAGGACGAACTCGCCGCCATCGGGATGGATGTCGCCATGCCGACGGGAAGCGAGTCCGTTCAGGGTCCTCTCCCGAAATTGGCGCGGGGCTCGAGGAGGGCAGGATGGGGGTGACGCGGCGTTGGAAGCCGTGCGCGGCCCCGAACTCGGTGGATCACCCCCATCCCCAACCCTTCCCCCATCAAGGGGGAAGGGGGCTAAACGAGGCCCAACCTCGCGATATCGGCCTGGTCGAGACGCCGCGCGCCGGCCCGTCACCCCATCGGCTTGTCCAGCGACTTCGGCGGCTCGCTGAACCACTTGGGGCCTTGCGGGGTCAGGTGGATGCAGTCCTCCAGCCGCACGCCGAATTCGCCCGGGATGTAGATGCCGGGCTCGTCCGAGAAGCACATGCCGGGCGCCAGCCGGGTGGTTTCGGACATCACGAAGTTCACCGGCTCGTGGCCGTCCATGCCGATGCCGTGGCCGGTGCGGTGCGACAGGCCGGGGAGCTTGTAGCGCGGACCCCAGCCCAGGCTCTCGTAATAGGCGCGGACGGCGCGGTCGACCGAGCCGGCCTCGGCGCCGATCTGGGCGGCCTCGAACGCCACCTGCTGGCCGCGCGCGACGTCGTTCCAGACCTTGCGCTGGCGGGCGGTCGGCTCGCCGAACACGAAGGTGCGCGAGATGTCCGACTCGTAGCCGCCGACATTGCAGCCGCAGTCCATCAGCACCACCTGGCCCTCGCTCACGATCTGGGGCTGGCGCGAGCCGTGCGGATAGGCGCTGGCCTCGCCGATCAGGATCAGGTTGAAGCTGACCCGCGCGCCCTGGGCCACGGTGAAGTCGCTCATCAGGGCGGCGATGTCCTTGGGGCCCATGCCCGCCCGGACGTTGGCGTGGGTGTGGCGCAGGGCCGCCACCGTGATGTCGGCGGCGACCTGCATCAGGGCGATCTCGGCCGGCGTCTTGATCATCCGGCAGCCCCGGAACACCGCCGCCCCCGACGCCACCTTGGCCGAGGGCAGGGCCTGGGCCAGGCCCTCGACGATGAAGTCGCGGGTCGTCTCCTCGACGCCGATCGTTCCCGAGGCCAGCTTGCGGTCGGCCAGCAGGCCGGCGGCGATGGCGTAGGGGTTCTCGTCCTCTTCCCAGGGGCGGACCTCGGCGGGGACCGACAGGCTCTGGCGGATCGAGGGCTCCTCGAACTTCGGCATGACCATGCCGACCTGGCCCTCGCGCGGGATGATCGCCAGCACCGGCCGCTCGCTGCGGCTCCATTGCGCGCCGGTGAAATAGTCCATCGACGAGCCGGCCTCGGTGACGATGGCCGAGAGGCCGAGCTTCACCATCAGGGCCTGGGCGCGCTCCAGCCGGGCCTGGCGCTCGGCCGGACCGATCAGGGCCACGCCGTCGGTCATCTTCCGGGGGGCGTCGGGCCTGGCCAAGGCGGGGACGGCGGCGGCCAGGGCGCCGGCGCCCAGGCTGGCCAGGAGCTCGCGCCGGCGAAGCTGGTGAAGAGCGGTCATGTCGGTCCCCTCTGGATCGGGCGGGCTCAGCCCACGGCCTGGGCGGCGAAGTCGCGCCAGCTCTTGGCTTCCTTGCGGAAATGGCTGTGGGTCTTGGCCAGGCGCTTGTCGATCTCGGCCAACTGCGCGCGGGCTTCGTCCTTGCGGCCGGTCCGAGCCAGGAACACCGCGTAGCGGGCGATGCCCTCGAAGCCGGGATAGTGGTCGGCGGCCCAGCGCAGGGCGGTGTCGGCCTGCTCCTCGCGGCCCAGGGCGTGATAGACGCGGCCGAGGGCCAGCATGGTGTGCGGGGTGCGCCCGGCGTTGGGCTGCTCGCCCAGCTTTTCCAGCAGGGGCAGGGCCTCGGCGGGGCGGGAGAGCTCGATCAGGGCGTTGGCGCGGCCCAGCAGCAGCTGAGCGTCGTCGGCGTACATGCCCGTCAGGCTGTCGGCGTAGAGGCGCTCGGCCTCGGCGTGCTTGCCAAGCTCGGTGGCCGCCACCGCCAGGCGGACGCGGTTGGCCACGGTCGGGGCGTCGTCGACGGCCTGGGCGGCCTCGCGGTATTCGCGCTGCGGGTCCAGCGCCTTGCGCGCGGCCTGGCCGACCTTGCGCGCGGTCTTGCCGCCCCAGATCTCCGGGCCGATCACGGCGACGAAATAGACGATCCCGCCGATCGGCTGGAAGGCCAGGATGATCCACAGCCAGTACATCTGCTGGCCCGTGCGGACCACGTGGACGCACAGGGCGATGGCGATCAGGAACGACAGGCCCAGAAGCGGCAGCGGAAGCGAGAACATGTCGGAACCCTAGACTATGGCCTCCGGTCTTTCTCTTGCCCGCCGGCCGGCGTCAATCGTCCGCCTTGCCGGGCTTGCGAGGATCGGCCTTCGGCGCGGGCGCCAGGCGCATGACCTCGGCCTGGTAGCGATCGTCGTCGCCGGCGGCGGCGAAGGGCAGGGCGTCGGCGATGGCGTCCAGCATCGGGTCCAGCCACTGGTGCTCGACCTTGTGGAAGTCGCCCAGCACATAGTGCATCACCGCGTCCTTGTGACCGGGGTGGCCCACGCCGATGCGGCCCCGGCGGAAGGCGTCGCCGACCTGGCTGGTCACCGAGCGGATGCCGTTGTTGCCGGCCGCCCCGCCGCCCGCCTTCATCCGGAAGCGGCCGGGCGCCATGTCGATCTCGTCGTGGAAGACGATGACGTCGGCGGGGGTCAGCTTGAAGAACTTCATGGCCTCGCCCACGGCGCGGCCGCTTTCGTTGTAATAGGTCTTGGGCTTGAGCAGCAGCAGCTTGACCGGGCCGTCGGGCGTGTTGACCTGCCCCTCGCAGGCCAGGCCCTGGAAGCGGGCGCGCCACGGGGCGGTCCCCCACTTTCGCGCCAGCGCGTCGACGGCCATGAAGCCGACGTTGTGGCGGTTCTTCTCGTACTTGGGCTCGGGATTGCCCAGGCCGGCGAGGATCAGCATCGCGAGGGTCTCAAGGGGGACAAACGAAAACGGGCGGACCCGAAGGCCCGCCCGTCTCTAAAACAGGTCGATCCGAAGACCGAGCGGATTAGCCTTCGACGGTGGTGTCGCCGGCGTCCGACTGGGCGGCCGACGAGGCCTTCAGGGTCGCGATCACGAAGTCGCGGTCCACGGCCGGCTTCACGCCTTCCGGCAGCTTCACTTCCGAGATGCGGATGGTGTCGCCGATGTCGTGCGAGGCCAGGTCGATGACCAGCTCTTCGGGGATCTTGTCGGCCGGGCAGGCCAGTTCCACGGTGTGACGGATCACTTCCAGCGAGCCGCCCTTCTTCATGCCGACCGAGATGTCCTGGTTCTTGAAGTGAACCGGCACTTCGATCTTGATCAGCTGGTGCTCGTCGACGCGGTACAGGTCGAAGTGGATCGGCTCGTCGGTGACCGGGTGGAACTGGATCGCCTTGGCGATGACCGACTGCTTCTCGTCGCCGTGTTGCAGGGTGACCAGGTGGCCCAGCAGCTTGCCGGTGTACAGCGACTTGCGGAATTCGTTGGCGCGCACGGCGATGTTCACCGGGGCCTTGCCGCCGCCGTACAGGACGCCCGGGACCTTGCCGGCGCGGCGGGTGGCGCGGGCGTTGCCGGTGCCGGCGCCGTCGCGGACTTCAACGTTCAGAATGATCTCGGCCATGAGGCTGTCTTTCTCGAGAACCGGATGTTCTCGTCTGTGACCTGACGCCTATGGCCGTATCGCCACGCTCGCCCGGTCGTTTTGGGGTCGCGCTACATACACAAAAGGGCCGGGCGACGCAATCGCCCGGCCCCTTCGCGCGTATCGGGAGGAAAATCAGCTCTTCTTGGCGGCCGGCTTCTTGGCCGAACCCTTCTTGGCCGCGACCTTCTTCTTGGTCGAGACCGGCTCGGGCTTGGGCGGCGGCGGGGGCTCGGGCGGCAGGCTGGCGCCGGCGGCCTTGACCATGCAGGCGCCGGTATCCATCAGGATGTGCTGGCCCAGGCAGAAGATGTCCTCGTAGTGCGGCTTGGCCACCGCCAGGCACTGATAGAGGTTCAGCTTGGCCATGGACAGGCAGTTGGACGTCCCCGGATCGTTGCTGAGCGCGTCGATCGAGGTCAGGTTGTCGTCGCCGGCCGCGCCAAGGGCCGCCAGGGCCGCGACGGCCAGGCCGCGGATCACCACCGGCTGGTAGGGGGCGGGGGCCGCGCGCGGGGTCAGGCCCAGCGACTGGCCGCCGGTCGAGGCGCTTTGCAGCACCGCCACGTCGGCGCTCTCGGCCAGGGCCGGCGTGTTCGACAGCGTCTTGGCCGAGGCCAGGCGGCCGTCGCGGTCGACGACGAAGCCCTTGGACCAGCTGGCCTTCTGGACGTCATAGGCCGACTGCTTCACGGCCTTGCCGGCCATGTAGACCTTCAGGCCGTCGTTGCCGATCGTGTCGATGATCAGGCCGGCGGCGCTGTCCGAACCCTTGAACACCGTGGCGTAGGAGGGGTTGGAGAAGATGTTGGCGATCATCTGCTGGCGCTGGGCCGCGTTGGCCGCGACCTCGCGCACGGACGACACGAAGGTCGGGTCCTGCAGGGCCAGGACGGCGGCGTAGGCCACCGCGCCGTTCAGGAACGACTTGGGCTCGTAGGACGCGCCGACCTTCAGCGACGCCTGGATCTGGTCGCCGTTCTGGAAGGTCGACGACACCGCGGCGGCGCGCGCCATGTAGCCCCGGAACGCGCTGGCGCGCTCGACCAGGCTGGTCGACAGGGTGATCGGCGGCGGGGGCGGCGGGGCCTGCACGACGGGCGGCGGCGCGGGCGGCGGCGGGGAGCTACAGGCCGCGACCAACGCGGCGAGCGCCACGGCGGTCGTCGTCAGGACGATCCGTGTACGCGAGAAGGAACGCATGGTGGTGAATTTCCCATCAAGACTTCGGCGGCGCGCATAGCAGCCCGGGCGGACGACAATGTGACTGTCGCCTCGTTAACCAAACTTTTACAAGCGTGGCCGTGGGAGGGGCGAGAGGCTCGCCCTTCCGGGTTAGTCGAACAGCTTCGACACCGATTCTTCGTTGGCGATCCGGCGGATGGCCTCGCCGATCAGCGGGGCGCACGAGACGTAGCGGATCTTCGGGCAGGCCTTGGCCGGATCCGAGGCCTCGATCGAGTCGGTGACCACCAGCTCGGTCAGGACCGAATTGGCCACGCGGTCGACCGCCGCGCCCGACAGCACGCCGTGGGTGATGTAGGCGCTGACCGAGGTGGCGCCGTGGCTCATCAGGGCCTGGGCGGCGTTGCACAGGGTGCCGGCCGAGTCGGCGATGTCGTCGAACAGGATGCAGCGACGATCCTTGACGTCGCCGATGATGTTCATGACTTCCGACTGGCCCGGACCCGAGCGGCGCTTGTCGACGATGGCCAGATCGGCGTCGTCCAGCCGCTTGGCCAGGGCGCGCGCGCGCACCACGCCGCCGACGTCCGGCGACACGACCATCAGGTCGTCGCCCATCGGATAGTGCTTGCGGATGTCCTCGGCCATCAGCCGCGAGGGCAGGAGGTTGTCGGTCGGAATGTCGAAGAAGCCTTGGATCTGGCCGGCGTGCAGGTCCATGGTCAGGACGCGGTCGGCGCCCGAGCGGGTGATCAGGTTGGCGACCAGCTTGGCCGAGATCGGCGTGCGGCCGCCGGTCTTACGGTCCTGGCGGGCATAGCCGAAATAGGGCAGCACGGCGGTGATCCGCTTGCCCGACGCGCGCTTGAGGGCGTCGATGCAGATCAGCAGCTCCATCAGGTTGTCGTTGGCCGGATAGCTGGTCGACTGGATGACGAAGACGTCCTCGCCCCGCACGTTCTCGTCGATGGTGACGAACACCTCGAGGTCGGCGAACCGGCGCACCTGGGCGCGGGTCAGCGGCATGTCGAGATATTCCGCGATCGCCTGGGACAGAGGGCGGTTCGAGTTGCCGGACAGCAGCTTCATGGGGATCGCTCGGAATGTGGGGGCGGCCGATGCGGGGCCTTCTAGCAGCGATCGCCCCCGGGGCAAGCGTTAACATCCGCTTCCGTGTGCGGAGCTTTGCCGTCGTGGTTCGGGCGCCTCACGCCTCCAGCATGATCGCCGAGAGCAGGCGGCCATAATCGCCCTCGCCATTCAGGAAGGCGCGGCGGTTGGAGAAGAACCAATCCTCCTCGGCGCGGGTGTCGCGGCCCACCCACTCGCGGCGCTCGACGCCGGCGGTCGCCAGGCGGTCCAGCACGAAGGCGGGCAGGTCGAAGAAGCGCTTGTCGTCGGAAACACCGGGGTTGAAGAACCGGCCCGAGCCCGGGCAGTCGGCTTCGAACCTCTGCAGGAACTCCAGTCCCACCTCGTAGGACTTCGGGCCGATGCAGGGACCGACCACGCCGGTGATGCGATCCGGTCGCGCGCCCAGCGTCACCATGCGGTCGACGGCGGCCTGGACGACGCCGTCCAGCGCGCCCCGCCAGCCGGCGTGGGCGGCGGCCACGACCCGGGCCTCGGGATCGACCAGCAGGACCGGCGCGCAGTCGGCGGCCAGGGCGCCGCAGATTACGCCCGGCGTCTTGCTGACCACGGCGTCACCCTCGGGACGGACATCGCCCCACGAGCCATCGGCGGTGATCGCGATGGTCGAGTGGATCTGGTAGCAGGTGTTGAGGTCTTCCGGCGCGCCGCCGAACCAGCGCGCGGCGCGGGCGCGGTTCTCGACGACGTCGGCCGGGTCGTCCTTGCTGCCGCGTCCGACGTTCAGGCTGTCATAGATGCCCTTCGACACGCCGCCCTGGCGTGTGAAGAAGGCGTGCTTGACGCCGGGCAGGCTGGACAGCAGCGGCGACTGGACGGTCGGCAGGTCGGACTTGTGGATCATGTCGCGTCCTCGAAGAGGGGGGGCGAAAGGCCTGGCGCGGCGAGGCACGCGACCTTGAACAGGCTTCCCATCTGCGCCTCGCCGAGCAGGCGATCAAGCTGTCTTCCGATCTGGTCGGTCTTCTCGGGCTGGCGCGCCGCCAGGGCCTCGGCGCGGTCGAGGATTCCCAGCGTCAGCAGGAACTGGGCTTGGCTCAGGATCGGTCCGGCCTTGGCCCCGGTTTCCCGCGCGGCGGCGACGACCGAGGGAAAGTCGGCCCAGACGGTCAGGTCGGCCAGGCCCGCCGTCTCCAGCGGATCGACCTTCTGGTGGTCGCGCACGGCCTGCAGGGTGTCGCCGGCTTCCGGAACGTCGCGGCCATAGTCGATCAGCAGCGCCGCGCCGCCGTCGGTCACGAGGCGATGAGCGATGTCCGAGGCGAGAGCCGCCTGGGCGGGCGAGGATTCGACGACGGCGCCGATCGGCACGTTCTC
>NZ_SZWJ01000089.1:0-18024 GCF_012184455.1 Caulobacter sp. SSI4214
GGTTCGGATGCAGGCCGCCGCGCGCGGCCTCGTGCGTCTGCCCGGCCAAGGCCTGCCCGCCCGCGCATCCCACAAGGCCGGGGACCTGTTCCTCCGCCTGGAAGCCGCCGAGGCCGGGGGCGAAAGTCCGGCGCGATCGCTGCTGAAGCGCTTCGCGGCGGCCTGGGCCGCTTAAGCCCCCTCCCCGCTCACTCTGAGACGCCGACTGGCGCGCCCAATTGATCGCGCGCGATCTTTTTCCTGCTCCACCCTTGAATTTATATCGTACACGATTAAATCGTTCTCACTATTTTAAGCCAAGGAGCTTTCCCATGACCACCCTCTACTCCACCCGCGCCACGGTCGTCGGCGGCCGCGAAGGCCATGTCCGCAGCGAGGACGGCCTGCTGGACGTGCAACTGTCGATGCCCAAGGCCTTGGGCGGCAAGGAGACCGGCACGAACCCCGAGCAGCTGTTCGCGGCCGGCTACGCCGCGTGCTTCCAGAGCGCCATGGCGCACGTCGCCCGCACCCAGAAGATCGCCCTGACGGGCTCGACCGTGACCGGCCAGGTGGGCCTGGCCACGCAAGAGGTCGGCTTCAAGCTGGAAGTCGCCCTGGAGGTCGAGACCCAAGGGCTGAGCCAAGCCGACGCCGAGGCCCTGGTCGCCACCGCGCACCAGGTCTGCCCCTATTCGAACGCCACGCGGGGCAATGTCGACGTCGCCATCACGGTGAAGGCGTCCTAAGCTCGCGCCATGAGCCAGAAGACAGCCGCGCCATCCGACAGCCCCGAGGTTCTGCGCCTCGACAATCAGCTGTGCTTCGCCCTTTACGGCGCGGCCAACCGGATGACGCGGCTCTACCGGCCGCTGCTGGACGCGCTGGGCCTGACCTATCCGCAGTACCTGGCCATGCTGGTGCTGTGGGAACAGAGCCCGCGCACGGTCGGGGCCCTGGGCGACGCCCTGGACCTCGACTCCAGCACCCTGACCCCGCTGCTCAAGCGCCTGGAAGCGAGCGGACTCATCGCGCGCCGCCGCGATCCGGAGGACGAGCGGCGGGTCATCGTGGACCTGACCGACAAGGGCCGCGCCCTGCGCGACCGGGCGACCGACGTACCCGAAAAGCTGTTTTGCGCCCTCGACATGCCGCTGGACGCGATGGCGGCGCTGCGCGAACGGCTCAAGACCGTGGCGCGATAAGCTTCAGCGCGGCTGTTGCGGCGGCTGGGCGGCGGCCTGGCGGGCGCGATGAGCGGCGTGAGCCGCGTGGTCGGCGTCGCTGGTCTGTCGCAGGGCCCGCAGGTCCTCGCTGATTCGAAAGATGGCGACGTAGAACTCGCAGAAGGCGCGCCACAGCAGAACCAGGGCGCTGGCCACCAGCAAGCCCGCCACCATGACCGGGAAGGCGAGCAGCATCGAGGCGACGCCCGGCTCCTTCAGCGCCAGGCCCACGGCCGCGCCGACGACGCCGAAGCCGAACAGGACGACCACGCCCAGGCCCGCCCAATAAATGTAATGGATGACGGGACCGGTCACGAGACGATCGAACGTCAACAGATCCCAGAACAGCGAGCTGGACCCACGCTTGGTCTTGTTGGCCGGAGGCATACTGAACCCCAAGTCGGCGAGAACCGCCCTCTGAACCTCGCCACCGGACCGACCGGCGCGCGGGCTCTCCCCAAGAAAGATGGAGCTTTTCGGCCCGGATGATTCCATCAGGGCCTGAAAGCGCCGCCAGTCATCGCTATCAGTGACGAGCCCGCTCGGCAATGCCGAGCGGGCTCGCGGTCGTATCGGTCGTGGATGTCGGCGCGCCTATTGCGGCTTGGCGGCGGCGACGGTCGCGTCGATCTGGGCCTTGGTGGCCGTCGTCTGGACGCCGCCGTCGGCCGTGGCGCTGAGGCTGTTGGCCGGCAGGGCGAACTTCACGCCGCCGTTGGTGACGATCACGTTGGTCGAGCCGTCCGCGCCGGTGCTGGTTCCGGTGATCTGGCCCACGGCCACACCCTGGGCGTCCTTGACGGCCGAACCGACCTTGTAGCTGGCTGCGGTGGCCGAGCTGGGTTGGCCGGCGCTATCGGCCGACGGGGAGCCGGGCATCGTCTGTTGCGTCGTCCGCGGCATGGTCGCCGGGCCCGAGCCGGTCGACGGCGACGCGGTCGTGGACGGGGTGGATCCCATCGGCGTCGTCGGCGTCGTCATGGTCGGGTTCGGCGTCGGGGTCGTGGCCGGGTTCGGGGTGGTCTGGGTGGTTTGGGCAGCAGCTGCGCCGGCGATCGTCAGGGACGCGGCGGCGGCGAGCAGGGCTAGCTTATGGGTCATCTTAACTCTCCGTCGAAGGCCCCTCCCTCGGGGAACACAACGTGACCTTGCGACGGCGGTTCCGTCGAGGACTCGACGCGAGCGTTCAGCCGTCCGCTCGCCGCTGGGCCAGAAGGGCCGACACATAGGCCTCCATCAGGCGCGTCAGCTCGTCCTCCAGCCGCGCGGGATCCAGGGCCAACTCGCTCTCGACCGTCGCGGCGCGCAGCAGGCCGACGACCGCGTGAGTCAGGACGAAACCGGCCTCAGGCGTCAGCGAAAGACCCAGGGACGCCTTGCCGGCGATCGTCTCGAAGAAGGCCAGGTGGTGGCGCATGACCACCTGGTCGTCGCCCTCCAGCCGCAGCGCGTCCAGCAAGGCCCGGCGGGTGGCGGGCGAGCCCTCGAACGCCGTGGCGAGGGTCCGGACGATGGCCCGCATGACGCCGATCTCCGGGCGGGCGATGACCAGCTCGGCCACTCGATCGCGCGCCGCCTCGGCCCGGCGCTGGGCCAAAGCCGTCAGGATCGCCTGCTTGCCGCCGAAATACTGATAGAGCGTCCCGACGCTGACCCCCGCGCGCCGGGCGATATGGTTGGTGGTCAGGGCCTCGACCCCGCCGGCCTCGAGAAGTTGAAAGGCCGCCTCGAGAATGGCGTCCACCGTCGCCTCAGACCGCGACTGACGCGGCGTTCGTCTCGTCTTTTCAGTCACTTGCTCGACAGCTCCCGGACGCGACGCCCGCAGGCCAAGGCGAGTAGCGCCCAGGCCCGTCCGCCTTAATCTAGGACGCGACACGCCGATCCGTCACGGTTCCGCTACGCCAGAGGAAGACCCGATGAGCGCCGCCCTCGACCAGGTCTGGGCCAAGGTCACGTCCCAGAAGACCGCCCTGCCCGCGCTGTATGGCGATATCGACTTCTCGATCACGCCCCAGCGCTTCACCGACGACCCCGCCCAGAGCGTGGCCAAGCGGCTGAGCAAGGACGCCCTGGATCCCGACAAGGTCGCCCTGATCAAGGCCTACACCCTGCTGGGCGATGTGGTGGCCGACGCCTACGCGGCCTTGATGCCGCGATATGGCTTTCGCCCGCTGATCCAGATGCTGACCAAGGCCTGCGACGAGGGCGTGCAGGCCGTGCCGGACGCGCCGCCCGAGCTCGTCGCCTTCATCGCCGACATGGAGCGCGTCCCCGACTGGCTGGACATGGATCTGGTGCGCGAGGGCCAGCGCCTAGACCGCAACGCCGCCGCCAATCTGGGGCCCTTCGCGATCCGGGGCGCGTTCATCGCCACCTTCATGAACAAGTACGCGGCCCTGCCGATGGCCCTGACCGGGACTCTGTCGAACGACACGGCCGCCCGCCGGGTCAACGAGACAGCGACCTTCTTCACCACCACCCTGCTGCCGGGATCGCTGGAGCGCCACGGCGCCGGCTTCCGCGCCGCGGCCATGGTGCGGCTGATGCACTCGATGGTGCGGTTCAACGCCCTCAAGCGCTCGGACCGCTGGGACGTCGGGGTCTATGGCATCCCGATCCCGCAGGTCGACCAGATGCCCGCCGGCCTAATCCCGATCTTCCTGATGAGCTACAAGATCGTCGCTCAGGGCCGAAAGACCTTCACGCCCGAGGAGCGCGCCCGGGTCGAGCTGGCCCGCTACCGCTGCTTCCTGCTGGGCCTGCCCGAGGATCTGCTGGCCGACACACCGCAAGGCGTGGTCGACACCATGAACGCCCGTAGCGCCACCCTGCGCGCCGGCTTCGACGACGCCACGTGCGGCGAGCTGGTCCGCGCCACGCTGAACGCCTACCTGCCGCCCGACGAGCGGCCGGAAAACAAGCTGTTCGACCATGTGGAGCGCGGCTTCGCCAAGGTATTCTTCCTCAGGAACTTCCTGAACGGCGACCGCGCGGCGGCTAGGCGGATGGGCGTCGAGATCGGCCCGCGCGATTTCATGCTGTTCGGCGTCGTGGCCCTGTTGGTGACCAGCCGCTTGATGGCCTACCGCCTGGCGCGCAACGTGCCAGGCGTCTCGGACCTCGCCGACGCGGTGCTCGTGGCGCGGCTGAAGCGCCAGCTCAAGCGCTACGGCCACGCCGAGTTCACCAGCGACGCGGAGAAATACCGGCCGGCGGGAGCGAAGACGGCGGCGGCGGCCAGCTAGGTCGCCTCCGTCATCCAGGCGGGCAGATCGCTCGCCGCATGGAGCACCCGCCAGACGTCCACCCGATCCGCGTGCTCGATGTAGAAGACGAGGTAGGGATAGCGCTTAAGAGGCCAGCTTCGCAGACCCGGCAGTTGCAGCTCGTGGGCGTATCGCGAGGATCCCGCCGCCGGCTGTTCGCCGATCAGCCGATAAGCGCCTTCCAGCGCATCGACGAACCCTAGCGCGACGCTCTGACTGGCTTCGATCAGGTAGAAGTCGATCGCCGCCTCGACATCCTTGGCAGCAAGCGGAAGCTGAACGACAGTCTTGACGGTCGTCACGCTGGTCGGCCGCTGGCCCGCTCGCGCAGCTTGGCGAAATAGTCGGCGTCGGCCTTCTCGCCAGGCCCCGATGTCGCGCCATCCAGCAGTAAGGCCCGAATCCGCTGCCGGTCCTGATCCCGGCGGATCAGCTCACGGACATATTCGCTGCTCGTGCCGTAGCCACGCCCGGCCACCTGCTCATCGACGAAGGCCTTTAGAGCCTCGGGAAGCGAGATGTTCATCGTCGTCATGTCCGCAGCCTCGCTCGCTTGGCAAAATTTGGCAAGCGGAAGGGCGCGAGGACCGGCCGAAGCGAGTCCTCGCGCCGCCTTGTCCCCTACAGCGTGCCCATGTCGATCACGAAGCGGTAGCGCACGTCGCTCTTGTGCATCCGCTGGTAGGCTTCGTTGATCTGGTCGATGGCGATGACCTCGATGTCGGCGACGATGTTCTTCTCGCCGCAGAAGTCGAGCATCTCCTGGGTCTCCTTGATCGAGCCGATCATCGAACCGGCCAGGGTGCGGCGGCCGGGGATCAGCGCGAAGGCGTTCAGCTGGGCGGGCTCTTCCGGCGCGCCGACCAGGACCATGGTTCCGTCGACCTTCAGCAAGGCGAGATACGCGCCCCAGTCCAGCGGCGCCGAGACGGTGCAGATGATCAGGTCGAACGTATTGGCCAGGGTCTCGAAGGTCTTGGGATCGTTGGTGGCGTAGTAGTGCGAAGCGCCCAGCTTCAGGCCGTCGGCCTGCTTGGACAGGGTCTGGCTCAGCACCGTGACCTCGGCGCCCATGGCGTGGGCCAGCTTGACGCCCATGTGGCCCAGGCCGCCCATGCCCAGGATCGCGACCTTCTTGCCGGGACCGGCGTTCCAGTGGCGCAGCGGCGAATAGAGCGTGATGCCGGCGCACAGCAGCGGGGCGGCGGCGTCCAGCGGCAGGTGCTCGGGGATCGACAGCACGTAGTCTTCCTTGACCACCATGTGGTCGGAATAGCCGCCATAGGTCGGGGTGTCGGAACCGGGCTCGAAGCCGCTGTAGGTCAGGACGAGGCCCGGCTGGTACTGCTCGCGGTCGAGGTCGCGGGCGGCCTTGCAGGTCACGCAGCTGTCGACGAAGCAGCCGACGCCGACATGATCGCCTTCCTTGAACTTGGTGACGTTCGAACCGACGGCGGTGACGACGCCGGCGATCTCATGGCCCGGCACGATCGGATAGACGCTCTGGCCCCAGCCGTTGTCGACCATGTGGATGTCGGAGTGGCAGACGCCGCAGTACTTGATCGAGATGACGACGTCGTCGGGATTGGGGTCGCGGCGTTCGAACGTGAACGGCGCCAGGGGCGCGCCAGCGGCGGGCGCCGCATAGCCTTTAGCGGTAGCCATCAGATATTCCTTGGATTCGGAGACCGCGATCGGGGGAGGATCGCGCGCGGAAGGCTTGCCATATGGGGCCGCGCGGGCGGTAGACCAGTCCGCCGGACCGATTGCACGATCCTCCAGATGGTGGGGAAGAGAAGACAGATCGTCGCGTCGCTAGGGGTGATGAGCGGCCGGAGCGCCCCCTCCGTCACGTCGCCTCTCGGCGCCGCGCCACCTCCCCCGTTTCACGGGTGAGGAGGACGACATCGCCTTCTCCTCCCCCGTAGCGCAGCGTGCGGGGGAGGTGGCGCGATGCGGATACGCAGCGCGACGGAGGGGGCGCTGCCGGCCGCAACAGAGGGTTGCTGAACCCGCCTTGATGTCCGATTTTCAGGGGCGCGGCGAGCTTCTGGGCGATCGAGCCCTCCGACATCCGTCCGTTCAGCCCAGAGCGATATCGCATCACCCCCAGCCGCTCCGGATGAATCTGGGCCCCGGCGTTCGCCGGGGGAGGTCGGCTTGGAGGAAATGTCAGATCGGGACGTCGCCCGCCCCTACACCATCCCCACCGTCTTCAGCCGCGCGCGGGGGTGGATCTCGTTCTGGCTCATCACCACGGTCTGGCCGCGGAAGCGTTCGATGATCGAGCGGACATAGGGGCGGATGCCGGGGCTGGTCAGCAGCACGGCGGCCTCGCCGGCCAGGGCGGCGCGTTCGAAGGCGTCGCGAACGCCGCGGATGAAGTCCTGCAGGCGCGAGGGCGGCAAGGCCAGTTGCTTGTCGTCGCCGGGGCCGATCAGCGCCTCGGCGAAGGCCTGCTCCCAGTCGGCCGACAGGGTGATGATCGGCAGGGCGCCGTCGTCGCCGCGATTGGCCCAGCACAGCTGGCGGGCCAGGCGGGCGCGCACCTGCTCGACCAGCTGGGTGACCGAGGCCGTATGCGGCGCGGCCTCGCCGATGCCTTCCAGGATCTGCGGCAGGTCGCGGATCGACACGCGCTCGCGCAACAGCGACTGCAGAACGCGCTGCACCGTGGTGGCGGTGGCCGTGCCCGGGATCAGGTCGTCGACCAGCTTCTTCTGCGCCTCGGGCAGCTCCTTCAGGAGCTTCTGCACCTCGGCGTAGGACAGAAGGTCGGCCATGTTCTCCTTGAGGATCTCGGTCAGGTGCGTGGTCAGCACCGTGGCCGGATCGACGACCGTGTAGCCCCGGAAGGTGGCCTCCTCGCGCAGGTCGTCGGCGATCCAGGTGGCCGGCAGGCCGAACGCCGGCTCGCGCACGTGCTCGCCGGGCAGTTCGACCTGGCCGCCGCGCGGGTCCATGCACATCAGCATCCCCAGCCGCACCTCGCCGGCGCCGGCCTCCATCTCCTTGATCCGGATGGCGTAGCCCTGGTTGGCCAGGCGCATGTTGTCGAGGATGCGGACCGGCGGCATGACGAAGCCGAACTCGCTGGCCAGGGTCTTGCGCAGGGCGCGGATCTGGTCGGTCAGCTTGCGCCCGTCCAGGTCGTTGATCAGGGTCAAGAGGCCATAGCCCAGCTCGATCTTGACGTCGTCGATGGCCAGAGAGGCGCTGATCGGCTCTTCCTCGGGCTCGGCCGGGGCCGCGGCCTCGAGCGCCGCCGGGTCGATCGGCTTGGGCTTCTTGGCGTCCTGCACGCGCTTGTAGGCCAGGGCCCCAGCGGCCAGGGCCACGGCCGCGAACGGGATGATCGGCATCCCCGGGATCAGGGCGATGACGCCGGACGAGGCCGAGACCATGCCCAGGCCGACGGGATTCATGGCCAGCTGGGTGACCAGGGCCTTGTCGGCCGAGCCCTCGACGCCGGCCTTGGAGACGACCATGCCGGCGGCGATCGAGATGATCAGGGCCGGAATCTGGCTGACCAGGCCGTCGCCGATGGTCATGATGGTGTAGGTCGAGGCCGCCTGGCCGATCGGCAGGTGGTGCTGGGCCACGCCGATGACGATGCCGCCGACGATGTTGATGCCGGTGATGATCAGGCCGGCGATCGCGTCGCCCTTCACGAACTTGCTGGCGCCGTCCATGGCCCCGAAGAACGTGCTTTCCTGCTCCAGCTCCTTGCGGCGGATCTTGGCCCCTTCCTGGTCGATCAGGCCCGTCGACAGGTCGGCGTCGATCGCCATCTGCTTGCCGGGCATCGAGTCCAGGGTGAAGCGGGCGGCCACTTCGGCGATCCGGCCCGAACCCTTGGTGACGACCATGAAGTTCACCACCACCAGGATGATGAAGACGATCACCCCGATGACGAAGTTGCCCTGCATCATCAGATGGCCGAAGGCCTCGATGACGGCGCCCGCGCCCCCCGTGCCCTCTTGGCCGTGACCCAGGATCAGGCGGGTCGAGGCGATGTTGAGGCCGAGGCGATAGAGCGTCGCGACCAGCAGCACGGTCGGAAAGGACGTGAACTCCAGCGGCTTCTTGATCAGCACCGCCGTCATCAGGATCAGCACGGCGCCGGTCAGCGATACGGCCAGCAGCAGGTCCAGCAGGATGGACGGCACCGGCAGGATCAGCAGCACGATGATGCCGACGACGCCCAGGGCCAGGCCCATTTCGCCGCGCAGGATCCCGTTGACCAGCGACTTGGGGCTGGGCAGGGAACTGGCGGTCGAGGCGGCGGCGTCAGCCATGCGAAACCTTGAACGGTGGATGGAAGGCTAGACCAGCGCTTGAAGCGATTTGCGGTCCGCCGCCATCTCGTTAACCAAAATTAGCGCGACGCGGCGCCGGACCGATGGTCGCGGCGGCGCGACGTCCCGTCGCTAGGCGGCGGCGCCCACCCCGCCCTGCGGCGGCGGGACCGGCACGCCGGCGTCGGAATATTCCTTGAGCTTGTTGCGCAGGGTGCGGATCGAGATGCCCAGGATGTTGGCCGCGTGGGTGCGGTTGCCCAGGCAGTGCTCCAGGGTGTCGATGATCAGCTTCTGCTCGACCTCGGCCACCGTCGAGCCCACGAAGGCGCGGGAGACGGCGTCGGCGGCCATCTGGGCGCCGCGCGCGACCTGGGCGTCGGGGGCCGGCGCCATCTGCTGGCCGTCGGGCAGACGGATGGCGAACTCCTCGATCTCCGCGCCGGTCGACAGCAGCACCGCGCGGTGCATGGCGTTTTCCAGTTCGCGGACGTTGCCCGGCCAGCGGTGGGCGATCAGGCGGCGCTTGGCCTCGGCCGAGATCGGCTTTTCCGGAATGCCGTTGGCGGCCGAGTACTTCTTCACGAAGAACTCGCACAGGCTGATCACGTCGGCGGGACGTTCGCGCAGCGGCGGCAGGCGCAGGTTCACGACGTTCAGGCGATAGAGCAGGTCTTCGCGGAACGTCCCGTCCTTCACGGCCTGGGCCAGGTCGCGGTTGCTGGTGGCCAGGATGCGGATATTGACCTTGACCGGCTTGGAGCCGCCGACGCGGTCGATCTCGCGCTCCTGGATGGCGCGCAGCAGCTTGGCCTGCAGGCGCACGTCCATTTCGCTGATTTCGTCCAGCAGCAGGGTGCCGCCGTCGGCTTCCTCGAACTTGCCGACGCGGCGGGCCAGGGCGCCGGTGAAGGCGCCCTTCTCGTGGCCGAACAGTTCGCTTTCCAGCAGGTTTTCGGGGATGGCGGCGCAGTTGACGCTGATGAACGGCGCCTTGGCCCGACGCGACTTGGCGTGGACGTAGCGGGCCATCACCTCCTTACCCGAACCGCTTTCCCCGGTGATCAGGATCGAGGCCTCGGACGGCGCCACCTGGTCGGCCAGCTTGATGACCGACTCCATGGCCGGGTCGCGGACGACCATCGGCTTGTCGTCGTCGGTGACGGCGGCCAGCACGGCGGCGATCAGCTCGGCGTCCGGCGGCAGCGGGATGAACTCCTTGGCGCCGGCCTTGATCGCGGCGGCCGCGCGCATCGGATCGGCGTCGACGCCGCAGGCCACCACCGGCACCCGCATCCGTTCGGCCTCGTTGGCGGCGATCATCCCGGCGATGTCGAGCGTGTAGTCGACCATCAGGAGGTCCGCGCCCTGCCCCGCTCGCAGCGCGTTGGTCGCCTGCTCCGTCGTTTCGACGTGCGAGACCTTCGCACCCGCGTTCATCGCCATCTTCACGGCGACCGAGAGCTGCCCGTTCAGTTTTCCGACGACCAGAAGCCGCATCTCTTACTCTCCCTCTCGAACGACCACCGGGCGTCAGCCCTGGTCGCCGTCCTTGATGATTTCCGTCATGGTCACGCCCAGGCGCTCGTCGACGACGACGACCTCGCCCCGGGCGACCAGGCGGTTGTTGACGTAGATGTCGATCGCCTCGCCGACCTTGCGGTCCAGCTCCAGGATCGAGCCCTGGCCCAGCTGCAGCAGCTGGGCCACCGACATGTGGGCGCGCCCCAGCACGGCCGAGATATTGACCGGCACGTCGAAGACCGGCGCCAGGTCCGAGGCGGTCTTTTCGGTCAGCTCGACCGGCATTTCGGAGGCCAGCATCGCGCCGCCGAATTCATCGAGGGTCAGGTTGTCTTCGGCCATGGGGATCAGCCTTCGCTAAGAAAACATGGGTTCGGCGTGGAGGCCTTCGGCGGCGATCGCCGCCTCCAGCGCTTCGGCGACGCGTTCCGCGGCGCCCTGGGGATCGAAGGTCGCGCGGCCGTCGCCCCAGTCGAAAGTAAAGGCCGCGGGCGCCATGGCGCCGTCGGCGCGCGCCACGATCTGGCCCTGATAGCCGATCTGCGTCGCGACGTTCTCCAGCGCCTGCTGGGTGCGTTCCTCCAGCTCGGGAGAAACGCGAACGAAGATGCGCGGCTGGGCCTCGACCTCGCGAGCCAGGCTCTCCAGGGCCGCCACGATCGGCGCCTCGGGAAAATGGCGCAGGGCCGCGTCGGCGATCTTGCGCGCGCAGGCCAGGGCCAGCTGAGCCGAGCCCTCGCGATGTTCATGCGCCACGGCCGACAGGGCGCTGAAGGCCTGCTGGACGGCATGGGCGACGTCCGCCAGGGCCTGGGCGGCCTCGCGCTCGGCCTGGACCACCGCCGAGCGCTCGCCCTGCTGGTAGCCCTCGGCGCGGGCCGCCTCGACCTCTTCGGCCGTGAAGTGCTTCTTCACCCGAGGCGGGGCGTAGGCCACGCCGCCGTGATCGTCGAAGACCGTGTCGAAGCCGAATTTGCGGTGGGGCGTGTCCATCTTTCCATCCGCCTCAGTAGATCAGCTCGTCGTCGCCGCTGCTGCCAGCCAGCATGATCTCGCCCTTCGCGGCCAGGTCCTTGGCGACCTGAACCATCGCGACCTGAGCCGCGTCGACGTCCTTCAGGCGCACGGGACCCATGCTTTCCATGTCCTCGCGCATGATCTTGGCCGCGCGTTCGGACATGTTGGACATGAACATGTCGCGCAGCTTGTCCGAGGCGCCCTTCAGGGCCAGAGCCAGCTGCTCTTTCGGCGTGCCGCGCAGCAGGGTCTGGATGCCGCCCGGATCCAGCTTCGACAGGTCCTCGAACACGAACATCAGGGCCCGGATGCGTTCGGCGGCTTCGCGGTTGCGTTCTTCCAGGGCGGCGATGAAGCGCGCTTCCGTCTGGCGATCGAAATTGTTGAAGATCTCGGCCATCATCTCGTGGCTGTCGCGCTTGGAGGTGCGCGCCAGGTTCGACATGAACTCGGTGCGCAGGGTCATCTCGATCTTGTCGAGGATCTCGCGCTGCACCGGCTCCATCCGGAGCATCCGGGTCACGCATTCCAGGGCGAAGTCTTCCGGCAGGCAGGCCAGCACGCGGGCGGCGTGATCGCTCTTCACCTTCGACAGCACCACCGCGACGGTCTGCGGGTATTCGTTCTTCAGATAGTTGGCGAGCACGGCCTCGTTCACGTTGCCGAGCTTGTCCCACATGGTGCGACCCGCCGGACCGCGGATCTCCTCCATCAGGGCGTCGACCTTCTCGGGCGGCATGAACGAGGCCAGCAGGCGCTGGGTCTGCTCATACGAGCCCATGATCGCGCCCGTCGAGCTCATGCCCGAGACGAATTCGACCAGCAGCTCCTCGACGACCGAGGCCGACACCGTCCCAAGGCCCGCCATGGCCTGGGAGACTTCCTTGATCTCTTCGTCGTCCAGGGATTCCCAGATCCGCGTGTGCTCTTCACCGAGCGCGAGCAGAACGATCGCGGCCTTTTCGGGTCCCGAGAGATTCTTCAGGTCGGTGACGGCGACTTTCATGGCCATCAGTTCGACTCGTGCAGCCAGTTACGGAGGATCGCGACCGATTCATCCGGATGCTTGTCGACGAATTCCGACACGCGCTTGATCGACGACGCCTTAACCTGCCCCTCGATCTTGGCGATATCGATGCGCGAGTCGATCTCGCTGCTGGGGACCGGGCCGGCGATGGCGATCGGCTCGCCCGACTGGTCGACCACGACCTGCTGCTGGGTGCCGTCGGAAAGGGTGATCACGCGCGTCACTGGCTGACCGCTCGGCCCCGCCAGGGCGATCTGGCCCGGCGCCGGCTCCGACAGGTTCTTGATGAACGGGCGGACCGCGAACAGCAGTATCAGCAGCGCCACGACGCCCAGCACGCCCAGCTCGGCGAAGCGCATGATGTCGTTCTTGTCGAAGCCCGCCAGCAGGCCCGCCTTCTCCAGCCCCTGTTCCTCGGGCGTCGGGAACTTGATGTTGGTGACCTTGACCTGATCGCCGCGCGTGGCGTCGTAACCCACGGCCGTCTTCACCAGATCCTCGATCTGCTGGATCTCCTGGGGCGTGCGCGGGGTGTAGGCGCCCGGCTTGCCATCCTTGCCGGCCGGCGCGGTCACGCCGTCGATGGCCACGGCCACGGCCACCTTCTTGACGGTGCCCGGCTCCTGCACGGTGGTCTTCACCGACTTGGAGATCTCATAGTTGGTGACGCTCTCGTTGGCGCCCGACTTGGAGCCCAATTGCTGGAAGCCGTTGCTGGCGTTCTGCCCGGGCACGTTCGACGTGGCGGTCGCACCGCCGCTGTCGTCGTTCTTGGTCTCCGACGACGAATTCTCATTGGTGCTTTCCGAGCGAACCACCTGGCCGTCCGGATCGAACTTTTCTTCCTGGGTCGTCACGCGATCCAGATTGATGTCGGCGGTGACGTTGACGCGCGCCTTGCCCGGGCCCAGCACGCCTTCGACCATGTCCTTGACGGTCTTGGCGATGCGCTGCTCGACCTCGGCCTTGCGGTCCTGGGCTTCCTTGCCGGCCAGGCTGTCGTCCGACGGCGCCGACAGGGTCTTGCCGTGCTGGTCGATGACCGTGACCTTCTCGGGCTTCAGGTTCGGGACCGAGGAGGCGACGAGGTTCTGGATCGCGCGCACCATGTCCGTCGCCGGCTCGCGGCCGCCGACGCCGATGGTGACGGCGGCGGAAGGCTGTTCGGCGTCCGCCTCGAACAGCTGGCGCTTGGGCAGCACCAGATGGACGCGGACCGCGTTGACGCCCTGCATGGCCTTGATGGTGCGCTCCAGCTCGCCCTGCAGGGCGCGCTGGCGGTTCAGCTGCTGGACGAAGTCGGTCTGGCCCAGCGCGTTGTTGCTGTCGAAGATTTCGTAGCCGATGGAGCCGGAGCTGACCAAGCCCTTGCCGGCGACCATCAGACGGGCGCTGGCGACCTTGTCGCGCGGCACCATGATCGTCGAGCCGTCGCCCTTGGTCTCGTACTTGATGCCGGCCTGAGCCAGAGCCTGGGTGACCTGCGAGGCTTCCTTCAGGTCGAGGTTGGAATAGAGCAGTTCATTGGGCTCCTTGCCCATGAACATGACCAGGGCCACCAGCACGGCGACGACGCCCGCGCCGACGCCCAGCATCGCGGCCAGACGCCCGACGCCAAACTGCCTGATCGACCCCAGAAAGCTTTCCACGAAGCCTCACCCTTGATCCCAACGCCCCTGAAGGCGACCGTCGCGCAAACCAGAAGCGCCCGGCGGTAGGCAGGATTTACCCAGTGCAAGGTAAACGAGGCGTTTATATTCGGCGGCCAGCGCGGTCAGCGGCGGCGCCAAAACGTCGCGGCCGCCCCCTTTCGGACGCGGCCGCTGAACGATTTCAAACCCTTTGGCGCGAGGCCTTCGGGGCATTTAGGGCGGACACGGGCAACCGGATCGGCAAGCCCGCGCATAGATCGCCCGCCTAGCGGTACTGCTGGATCCGCGTCGTGCGCAGACCCGCCATCCCGTGGCGCTCGATCGATTGCTGCCAGGCGAGGAACTCCTCGTTGGTCAGCTTGTAACGATCGCACGCCTCATCCAGCGAGAGCAGACCCCCGCGGACGGCGGCGACGACCTCGGCCTTGCGACGGATCACCCAACGCTGGGTTTCCGGCGGCGGCAAGTCGGAGAGAGTCAGAGGCGCACCGGTCGGACCGATGACGTACTTTTCACCCCGGCTGTTCGTGCGCTGCTGCTGCAACATGGCTTTACGCCTTTCCCACAACCATCACTGTTGAAGGCCACTATAGGCGCCGCCTAATAACAGCGGCTTAATTCCAATAGTAAAGAAAGGCCTAAACAAGATGGATCCCCAGCACTCACAAGTGTCTCGATGTGAAACACAAGAATTAAAGATCGTTAATCGCTATGATTAGCGCTTAATATTCAACAGTTCTTCGAGCATTTGATCGGCGGTCGTGATGATCTTCGACGACGCCGAGTAGGCGCGCTGAGTGGTGATCAGCCCCGTGAATTCAGTAGACAGATCGACGGTGGAAGCTTCCAGGGTCGAGGGCGCCAGCGCGCCGGCCCCGCCGGTGCTCGGAGCCTTGAGGCTATAGGTGCCGCTTTCGTTGGTGACCCGATAAGCATTGCCGTTGACCGCCTTGAGCCCGTTCGGGTTCGAGAAGGTGGCGACAGCGACCTGGGCGATCCGGCGGGTGACGCCGTTATCGAAGATCGCCGAGACGTAGCCCTGCTCGTCGACCGAGATGCTGGTCAGGTTGCCGAAGGCCGTGCCGTTGGTGTTCACCGACTGGACGACCGACTGGCTGTTGTACTGGGTCAGGCCGCCCGCGGCGCTGGCCAGGTCGATCTGGACGGATTGCGTGTCGATGCCCAGACCGTCGGCCCAGGTCGGGGGGGTCACGGCCGGCGGCGTCGCGGGCGCGGTGCCCGAGGCCTGGATCGTGATGGCGGTGGGGTTGGTGCCGCCGAACAGGTTGCCGGTGCTCTGCAGCTTGCCGTCGGTGGTGAAGGTCACGATGCCCGAATTGATCAGGCCGTTGGCGTTGTTGGCCAGGTCGCCCGGCTTGGCGCGCAGTTCGGCGTACCATTGGTTGGGGCCCGGGCCCTTCAACATCGACAGGGTCACGGTGCGCTGGCCGCCCTTGGAGTCGGACAGCGGCAGCTGGATTTCGAAGTCCGGCTTGACGCCCTTGGTGTTGTCGAGCGCGTAATCCGCCATCGAGTTGGTGGCCGGATCGTAGAGCTTGCCGGCCTTGGCGTCGGCGTCGTCGGTCGCGCCGCCGACGATGCCCAGGGCCGAGAGGTTGACGGTCTTGGGCGGCGTGCCGGTATCGATGTTTACCGTGGTCAGCGAGCCCGAGGCGGTGGCCGCGGCCTTGGGCTTCAGCGTCGAGGTCGCCAGCGCCCCGGTCGTGGCGTTGTAGCCGACGATGCCGGTGGCCACGACGACGCCGTTCTCCTTGATATCGACCTGATATTCGTTGTTGCCGGACGCGGCCGGGTTGGCCACGCCGGTGGAGCTGTAGACGACGTCATAGCTATGGGTGCCGCCGCCCGAATCCGCCACGCCGGTCTTCGACGGCGATCCGGCGGTGCCGACCTTGTAGGAGACGGCGGCCGCGACCGGCTGTTCGGAACGCAGGTTGGCGTTGACGCCGACGCGGGTCGTCTGTTCGGCGGTGCCGCCGACGGTGCCGACGTTGATCGACGACAGCTGAGTGAGGTCGGAGGGGTCGGGCGTGATGACGCCCGTGACCGGGTCGGCCAGCCAGCCTTGCAGGTAGAGGCCGGCGTCGTTCTTCAGGTAGCCGAGATTGTCCAGCTGGAACGAACCGGCGCGGGTGAAGGACCGCGTGTCGGTGGCCGTCAGGTTTTCCGGCTTTTCCGTGGTGACGAAGAAGCCCGCGCCCGAGATCGACAGGTCCAGGTTCGAGGTCGTCGACTGGGTCAGACCCTGCTGGCTGATGAACTGGTGCGTCTGGGCCTTCACGCCGCCGGCGCTGTAGGACTGGTTCTTGTTCCCCGAGGTGACCAGGGTGGAGAAGTTGGCGGTCGAGCGCTTGTAGCCGACCGTGTTGACGTTGGCGATGTTGTCCGAGATCGCGGCCAGGGCCGAGGAATTAGCGATCAGACCGGAAACGCCGGCGAGCATGGCGCTGTTGATGCTCATGACTGAAGTCCTGCTCTAAAAGGGGTGCGGGGGCTCAGCGCTGTTTGCGTTTGGGTCCGGGGGAAGATCGTCTTCCGGGGACCGCGTCGGCGTCGTTCTGACGCCCGGTCGATTGGGGGCGTCAGGCGGCTTGGGCGTTCGACTGACTGTTGTTGGAATTGGCGGCGGTGTTGGAAACGCCGATGACGTTGTCGACGGGGATCGAGACCCCATCGATGATGACCATCGGATTGCCGGTGGAGTTGTCGATGGCGCTGACCAGGCCGGTGGTGCGGCCCTTGACGTTGGTGGCCTTGATGTCCTTGCCGTCGCCGCCCTTCGCCGTGACGGCGATGGTGTAGACGCCGCCGTCGGGCAGCTGGGCGCCGCTGTCGTCCTTGCCGTCCCAGGTGATGATGTGATTGCCGCTCTTCTGGTCGTCCGGCGTCAGCGTGCGGACCACCTTGCCGGCGGCGTTCTTGATATCGACCTGCAGCGAGGTCGACGCGCCCGGCTGGGTCCACGAGAAGGTGGCCGAACCATTCTGGAGGGTCGAGGTGTCGGTCGTGGCGGTCACGATCTTGCCCATCATGCCGACGCCCTCGGACAGGCCCGTGCCCGTGTTCATGCCGACCAGCGCGGCCAGCAGATCGTTGGTGACCAGCTGCTGCTCCACCCCGGTCATCGAGGTGATCTGCTGGGTCATCTGGTTCGTGTCGGTCGGCTGAAGCGGATCCTGGTTCTTCAGCTGGGTCGTCAGCAGGCTCAGGAACGTCTGCTCGTTGTTGGCCAGCGACGTGCGCGAGTTGTTGATCTTGTCGAGAACCGACTGCGTGTTCTGCGAGTTGATGGCGGCGGTCATGCGCGGGCTCCTAGATCCGAATGTCCAGACCGCCCTCGGCGGCCGTCTTGAGACCCGGCAAAAGGTCGGCGGGGGTGATGGCGATGTCGTCGTCGGCGTTCATGGCGGCCTGGAAGGCCCGGCCGCTGAAGCCGCCGCGCCCTTGGTCGTTCCAGCCGTTGAAGGCCAGGAACGGGTTGGAGCCCTGGCCGCCGTTCTGACTGGAGACGTCGAACGACAGGCCGTTGTCGGGCACGTTGAAGCCGGCGTCGGATAGGGCTTGGCGCAGCTCCGACGACTTACCCTTCAGCTCCTGGGCGGCGTGGGCGGTGTCGAACTGCATCGACGCGGTCAAGGCGCCGTCGCGGCCGATCTCGATCCGAACATTGACCTTGCCCAGACCCTCGGGGGTCAGGGCGACGTCGAAGCGGGTGGTCTTGGCGTCGGCCTTCTTGACGATCTCGGCCGACAGGGCGGCCACGGTCTCGGGCGAGCCCCGGACCTCGGCGGGCGCGGCGGCCGCGGCGGTCGCCTGGGTCTGCGGCGCGGTCTGGATCGGAGCCGCGAAGACGTTCGTGTCGACGGTCGGCGCCGTCTGAGCGGCGGCGGCGGCCGTCGGGGCGTCGATCGAGGCGACGGCGGCGTTGTCCGTGGCCTTGCCCTCGACCGTCGTCTGGCCCTTGCCGGTGGCGACGGCGGTGACGGCGGCGGCCGTCTCGACCGCGACGGC
>NZ_SZWJ01000090.1:0-17755 GCF_012184455.1 Caulobacter sp. SSI4214
AGGCCGCGAAAGATCAACGGCCAAGAAAAAGGGGACGCCTAAGGCGTCCCCTTTCGTGTTTCCGACCTTTCGGGAAGCGTCAGGCCTTGCGCGAGCGCGGGGCCTTGGTCTTGCGGCCGCCCTGGCCGAGACCGAGGGCCTTGGCCATCTGCGAACGGGCTTCGCTATAGGCCGGAGCGGTCGTCGGATAGTCGTTCGGCAGGCCCCACTTGGCCTTGTATTCAGCCACGGTCATGCCGTGCGTGGTCAGGTGGCGCTTCAGCGTCTTGTAGGGCTTGCCGTCTTCGAAGCTGATCAGGGCTTCGGGCGTAATGCTCTTGCGGATCTGAGCCGGCGTCGCCTTGGTCACGGCTTCCACCTGAGGCGCGGGCGGCGCGCCAATACCGGCCAACGCATCATGCGTGGCGCGGATGAGCGCCGGAAGTTCCGAAACTGGCGTCGAATTATTGGCCACATAGTTGGCCACGATTTCAGCGGTAAGTTCGATAAGGGTCGCTTTGTCTTCCACGATCACAACTCCATTCCCCTTTTTCCCGCAAATACACCTTCATTTCAGAAAAACAAGTAGTTAATGCGGAAAAGCGTCACCATTCGTGAATTCCTGTAACAATCAATTATCAGAAAACGGCGTCGCCTTACAAAAAGATCACGGCTTTACCCCAAGATATGACCCTCGCCAGTCTCGACATGGAAAGGCGAACCAGAGGTCGCACACCTCTATCTCGCAACCGCAAAACTCATCTTGGGGATTGTCCCAAACTTGGCTTTCAATGCTGGAGTTCGGAAGATTTCGCGCGCCAGCCTGGTCTAGACCAACCACCGGTTCGCGGCCGCCGGCGAAGCGAGCGACGCCGACCTAAGCCGAGCGGAATATGGAGCGCGTTCACAGCGCCTTCAGATAACTATTTCTCGGAAGAGAGATGGCTGGGGAACTAGGACTCGAACCTAGAATGACGGTACCAAAAACCGCAGTGTTACCATTACACCATTCCCCAGCAGGAACGGCGGGACCCCGTTGGGCCCGGCGAGGCGGTGGAGATAGCTCACGACTCGGACGGATGCAACAGCCGTTTTCAGAACTTTTTTCAGCCCGTCACACGAACCTGAAAAAAGGCGCTTGCGCCCTCCGAAACCGCCCCCTATAAGGCCGGCCTCCAAGTCGGAGTGTGGCTCAGTCTGGTAGAGCACTGCGTTCGGGACGCAGGGGTCGCAGGTTCAAATCCTGCCACTCCGACCATTTCCTCCCCGCCAGCCAGAGGCGGGAAAAACCTCCTGGAAATAGGAACTTAGCCCTCAACGGGCGGGCGGTCGCCGAGACGTCTGGCGACGAACTCGCGCGTTGCGCGCTCTTCATTTGGTTCGCGCCCGAACAGCGGTTAGCTTGTCCTCGGTTTCGCAAGCAGGACCTCCGATGAAGCAGTTCTTCCTGACCGTCGCCGGCGTTTTCGTCGGCCTTTTGCTGTTCGTGGTCGGAGTGCCTTTCCTGCTGGTCGTCATGGCCGCCGGCGCCGCGCGCCCCGCGCCGATTCCGGCCCACGCGGTGCTTCAGCTGGACTTGCGCGGCGGCCTGCCCGACCAGGATCCCAAGAGCCCGTTCGCCGCCTTCAGCGGCGGCGGCGCCGGTTCGGTGATGTCGATCATCGACACGCTGCGGCGCGCCGAAAAGGACGACAAGGTCGCCGCGGTTCTGGTGCGACTGCCCGAGGGCGGCGTCGCCCCCGCCGCGGCCGACGAGCTGCGCCTGGCCTTCAAGCACTTCCGCGAAGCCGGCAAGAAGCCGATCTACGCCCACAGCCAAGGGCTCTATCCGTCAGGCATGATCACCTCGACCTACATGCTCGGCGCGTCCAGCGACGAGCTCTGGATGCAGCCCGACAGCAGTTTCCAGGCCGTCGGCGTCTCCAGCGAGTCGATGTTCTTCAAGCGCTTCTTCGACAAGTACGGCGTCAAGGCCGACTACGAGCAGCGCTATGAGTACAAGAACGCGGTCAATCCCTACCTCTACAGCGACTACACACCCGCCCACCGGGAATCGACGTTGTCGTGGATGGGTTCCGTCTATCGCTCGGCCCTGACCAGCGCGGCGGCCGACCGCAAGCGCGACCCGGCCCAGCTGATCAGAACCCTGGAGGCGGGCCCCTACAGCGCCCAGGAAGCCCAGGCCAAGGGCCTGATCGACAAGGTCGGCCAGGTCGCCGAGATCGAGGCCTACGCCCTCGACAAGGCCGGCAAGGGCGCGAAGATGATCGACTTCGACGACTACGCCGCGCGGAGCAAGCCGCCGGCGGTCAAGACCGGCCCGGCCATCGCGGTGATCGGGGCCGAAGGCGCCATCGTCACCGGCGCGGGCGGCGGCGGCTCGCCGTTCAGCGGCGACAGCAACGTCTATTCCGACGACGTGGCCAAGGCCTTCAAGGCGGCGGCCGACGACAAGGACGTCAAGGCGATCGTCTTCCGGGTCTCCTCGCCCGGCGGCTCGGACACGGCCTCGGAGCAGATCCTGGCGGCCATGAAGAGCGCCAAGGCGGCCGGCAAGCCCGTCGTGGTCAGCATGGGGACCTACGCGGCCTCGGGCGGCTATTGGATCTCCAGCCAGGCCAATTCGATCGTGGCCGAGCCCTCGACCCTGACCGGCTCGATCGGCGTCTATGGCGGCAAGTTCGCCCTGGGCGACGCCCTCGCCCGCTTCGGCGTCGACACCAAGGACCTGCACGTCGGCGGCGACTATTCGGAGGCGTTCGGCTCGGCCCAGGGCTTCACCCCCGACCAGCGCGCCAAGTTCGCCGGCTGGATGGACCGCATCTACGCCGGCTTCGTCAGCCGCGTGGCCGAGGGGCGCAAGCTGCCGGTCGCCCGGGTGCGCGAGATCGCCAAGGGCCGCGTCTGGACCGGCGAACAGGCCAAGCAGCTGGGCCTGGTCGACGAGTTGGGCGGCTTCTACCAGGCCGTCGACAAGGCCAAGGCCCTGGCCAAGCTGGACGGCGACGTGCGCCTCAAGCGCGTGGACGGCGCCAAGTCGCCGTTCGAGGCCTTCGAGAAGTTCCTGGGCGTCTCCGAGACCTCGGCCCGCACCCTGGCGGCCGCCGCCTGGGTGCTGGGCGACCCACGCTCGCAGGCGATCCTCGACGAAATGGCCAAGGCCCGCCTCCGCGCGGCCCCCGGCGGGGCGGCGGTGCTGGCGGATACCCCGGTGCGGTAGGGGGCTGGCGAAGGCTGAAAAAGCGAAAGGCCGTCCGGTTCGCCGGGCGGCCTTTTTCATGAGGTGAGGGGGACGCCGAGGTCGGAACTCGCCCCTCCCAGCCGGAGGCGCCGAGCGCCACGGCCACCCTTCCTAAGAAGGCGCTAAAAACCTCTTCAGTCACGCTAATCCGGAAGAAGCATTCGGACGGACTGAAAAGACGGGCTCATTTCTCTGCGGCCCACCCGCTCACACCTGGGTCGAAGGCCAAAGAGAGGCCTGATTTCAAGATGGCCTGAGTCCCATTTACCGATTGGGACGATTGGAGAGATCTCCCAGCTGACGTTCAAGACCGCGGGCGACAGGGGCGCACGAAAGGAAGACGGACAAAAAGAAAGCGGCGGGTCCTTTCGAACCCGCCGCCCGTTTGATCCAAACCGAGATGGTTAGATTAGAACGCCCAGTCGAAGCCCAGACGCACGTAGCGCGGCGTTTGGTACTCGATCGGCTTCTTGTAGTTGACGTCCACGGAGCTGGCGCTCGAGTCGCCCACTTCGTAGTTCTGGGTGACGTTCTTCTGGTTGAAGACGTTGAACACGTCGGCGCGCAGCGTCAGGCCGCCCGGGATGAAGCCCATGCTGGGAACCGTGTAACGGACCTGCAGATCGAGGTTCGAGTACCAGTCGCCCTTGAAGGCCGAACCACGCGGCACCGGCACCGAGGTGGTGCCGTTATAGCACCAACGCGAAGCCGCGCCGTAGCCGGCGGCATACGGATCAAAGTTCGGGTCGTTTTGATCGCGGCCGTAGTAGCCGATGCAGCCGTAGTGACGCGGCGAGTTGACCGTCGCGTTACCGCCGATCTGCAGGTTCTCCGTGATCGCATAGGCGCCGTAGAGCTTGAACTGATGCCCACGATGGTTGGGCAGCAGACCCTTGGCGTATTCTTCCAGGCCCGGGTGGTCGAACTCTTGGGTCGAGCCCGCGTCGACCTGAGCGCTGTTGCCGGCGTCGGACTTCACGGTGCCTTCGTAGTTACCGTACAGGCGCGAGAGCGTGTACGAACCGTTCAGCATCCACTTGCCGTCCCAGGCGCGCGAGAACGACAGTTCCAGGGCCGTGTATTCACGAACAGCCTTCGGGTTGCCGATATCGGCCGCCGTCAGGTTGATCTTCTTGCCCGCCAGCGGCGTGGCGAGGTCGGTGCGGACGATGATCGACATATCGCGACCCGGGGTGCCGACGACATAGTCGGCATCGCCGTAAAGCACATCGGTCAGGTCCGGAGCCGAGCAGCCGTTGACGGTCGGGTTGCGGGCGCACCACTTAACGATCGCGCTGTCGACGGCCATGTCTTCGGCCGTCCGGCCCAGGTTGCGGTAGGTCAGCGTGGCGCCGGCTTTCCACAGCGGATTGAACTTATGTTCGAACCCGACAATGAACTCGTCTTCATAGCTGGCCTTCAGACCCACGGCGGCCTTGGACGCGGCCGGTTCCTGGATGCCATTGCCGTAGACGACGCAGCCGTGCGAGCTGGTCGAACCCACCGGACCCGCGGGGCAGATCGTGGTGCCGTTGGCGGCGTTGAACTTCGGGTTGTCGATCTGGGCGCCCAGAGCCGTCGGCTTCTTGGTGACCGGATCGATGAACGCGTCGTAGCTCAGGCCACCATCCGGCGGCAGGAAGTAGGCGAAGTAGTAGAGGTCGGCGCCGCGGAACGACAGGTTCGAAGCCGGCGGGATGAAATAGCGACCATAGGACGCGAACGCCTTGGTGTGACCGTCGCCGAAGACGTCGTAGCTGAGCGCGAAACGGCCCGCCCAGTTGTTCTTCAGGTTCAGGACTTGCTGGCCCTTCAAGTTGTTCAACTTGAAGACATCGTCACGCGCGCCGATTTGCAGGTTCACGCGGTCCGTCACATCCCAAGAGTCTTGAATGTAGAACGACTCGTTGGCGCCCGTGACTTGGGCCCCACCGAAGTTCGACACGCGGACACGGACGTATTGCTGGTTCAGCGGCAAGCCGAGGGCGTTCGACGTGTTCTGCGAGCGGACACGGCCATAGTTGTAGGACAGACCGCCCGATTGCAGCGAGCTGTGGAACAGATCGGTGCTTTCGTGATCATAGCCGGTCCGCACGTGGTGCTTGCCGAACATATCGAAGTAGAAGTCGCCGTCGACGCGGTAGAACTTCCGGGTCGTATTGTCGATGTTGGTCGATTGGTTCGCGACCGGCGTCGGACCGAAGGCGATGGCCGTACCGTTGGCGCGAGCGTCGCTGACATACGAGAAGCCCGTCGAGCCCGGCAGGGTGTAGTCTTGGTCGCGGCTGTGACCATAGGCGGCCGAGAGCGTAAACCAGTCCGTGAACGAGCCGGTGTACTTGGCGATCCAGTTGTTGCCGCCGCTCTTGAACTTCGTGCCGTCCGCCGCCGCGCCGATCGTGTCGGTCGTCGGATCATAGGCGTAGTTGCGGCGCGAAGTGATCTGCGTCGTGTTGAACTGGGTGTATTCGAAGTGCTGCTTGTCGGTCAGATAACCGTCGAGCTTGAAGCCGTAGAACGGGCTGGCGCTACGATCTTCGCGATAGGCCTTCGACGTGATGCCGGCGCCCGTCGATTGGATGTCGTTGACCTGATACAGGCCGTAGGCGAACAGGCGGTCCTTGATGATCGGGCCGCCCGCTTCGACGATGTATTCCTTGCGGTCGGACGAAGCGCGCGAGTTCTTGGTCGCGTAGGTGTCCGGCGAGTGCTCCTGCAGGTCGCTGAGTTGGAAGTTGCCGTGAACGGCGAACTTGAACTCGTTGGTGCCCGACTTGGTCACGGCGTTCAGCACGCCGCCCGTCGCGCGACCATATTCGGCCGGCAGACCACCAGTCTTCACATCGACCGACTTGTAGAAATCGAACGGCACGGTGGCGCCGCCGACGTAGGTGTCGAAGTTCGTGATGTTCAGGCCGTTGATGTAGAACGAGTTTTCACCCGCCGACGAGCCGCCGATCGTGGGAACCGCCGAACCGTCGGTGTTGGAGAAGCCCGACACCGCCTTGACCACGCCCGGCGCCAGCAGGGCGACGCCCGTGATGTTGCGCGGCAGGGGAACTTGCTTCTGCAGGGTTTCGACGTCGAGCGTCAGCCCCTTGGTCGACTGCGAGAAGTCCAGCTGCGGGTTGGCGGTGGCGGTGATCACCACTTCGGAAACCGCTTCGCCGGCCGCCGGCAGCGTGAAGCTGTAGGCCGAGGTGCCCCCCACCGTGACCTGGACGTTGCCGTCATTGGTCGACTGGTAGCCTTGCTTGGAGATGGCGACCGAGTAGCCGCCGCCCGGAATCAGCGGAACGCGGAATTGGCCGGTTTCATCGGTCGTGAGGTCGCGCGAGAAGCCCTGAGCCAAGGACTTGATCGTGACCTTCGCGCCCGTGACGGGAGCGCCGGAGCCATCCCGGACGGTGCCGGTCAGCGTACCGCTCGTGTAGTCTTGAGCCGAAGCCATGGTCGGAACCAAGGTCGCCACGGTCGCGACCGTGAGCGGCGCGGCGATAGCCGCTAGGCCGGCGAGCAACGTCGTCGTCATCAGGCGCGCGCGTGCGCTGCCTTTGGTCGAATTCATGCTTTTCAATCCCCTCTAAGCGTGGCGCTGGCGGCAAGCTGGACGAGGAACCCCTCTAGAAACCTTTGTCCAACCTGGAGCGGAAATCCGCCGAAGTGCGCCACGAGATCACTGGTGTCCCGGAAACATTTTCCCCGGTTAGAGCGACGTTAGGAGCCCGCGGAGCCGGGGGTCAATTGTCATTGCAAATCTGTAATCCACATCTGCCCAGCGTGTCGCAAAAACGCCACAGGGTAGCCACTTTTCGAAAGATCGACGCTCCGTCTCGATACCCGAAACTCGACGAACCGGAGACCATGCCCGGCATCCTCTTGTTTCGATGGGACTATCTTGCACTTCAAGAACGCGGTTCTCGAGGCTTTGGGCCTCGAAAGCCAACGCGACGAGAATTTCCGCTCAAGCGTTGACACGCAACAAATCATGCCCGTCAGGGCGGAAAATTCGTGAAAGTTTTTTGAAGAAAGGCCGTTAACCAAATAACGCCACCGCGTCGGCGCCAACGCGCTGGGCGCCGTTTCGGCCTGTTGTGACCATTGCCTAGGCGCCTCGCGCCCGCGAAGATAGGCCGGCGGCGGAACGCGCCGCGCGTCTTTAGAACCCAGCGGTCTCATGAGCGATTTTCGACGCGTCAACGACTCCATCACCGTCAGCCCGCAGGTCGCCGAGGCCGACATGGCCCGGGCGGCGGCCGAGGGATTCGTCCTGGTGATCAACAACCGCCCCGACGGCGAAGACCCCAGCCAGCCGCCCGGCGCGGCGATCGAGGCGGCGGCGCGCGCGGCGGGCATGGACTATCTGCACGTTCCGGTGCGCGGCGGTCCGACGCCGGAGCAGGTCGAGACGGTCCGCGCGGCGGTCGAGGCGGCCCAAGGGCCGGTGCTGGCCTTCTGCCGTTCGGGCACGCGCTCGATCGTCACCTGGTCGATCGGCCGGGCCCTGGCGGGCGAGGATCGCCAGACCCTGGTGGATCAGGGCCGCGAGGCCGGCTACGACCTGTCGGGCGTCTTGCCGGCCTGATGCTTAATAGGCGCCCGCCTCGCGGGCCGCCATCGGCGTCGGTTCGGGATGGCAGCTGGCCAAAACGAACTGCGCCAGAATGATACACAGGATGGCGAAGGCCGCGCGCTGGAGCCGTTTTGATACAAAAATCGCCGCGTCCGCCGCCATGGTCGTCTCTCCGGAGGTTACCGGCAACGCCCAGCGCAAGACCGGCGCCGTCGAGGGTCTCCTCTCGGGATCCGCTGCTGTTTCGGGAAGGTCGCCATGATCCCCTTCGTTCGTGAGCTGGCGTTCGAATACGGGCGATGCGACCAGGTCTCGCCGCTGATCCGGCGGGTCATCGCCCGCAATCCGGGGCCGTTCACCTATACCGGCACGGGCGTCTATATCGTCGGCCAGGGCGAGGTGGCGGTGATCGATCCGGGGCCGGACCTGCCCGAGCATCTGGAGGCCCTGAGGGCGGCGCTGGCCGGCGAGACGGTGACGCACGTGCTGGTCACCCACCACCATCTGGACCACTCGCCCCTGGCCCATCCGCTGGCCCGGCTGTTCGGGGCCAAGGTCCATGGCCTGCCCGCCCCGGCCCCGCGGGCCAGCGACAGCCCGGCCCTGGAGGAAGGCGCCGACGATCGTTTCCGGCCCGATATCGAACTGGCCGACGGCGATGTCGTCTCCGGCCCCGGCTGGACCTTGGAGGCCGTGACCACGCCGGGCCACACCTCCAACCACGTCTGTTTCGCCCTGCGCGAGGAGAACGCGCTCTTTTGCGGCGATCACATCATGGGCTGGTCGACGACGGTGATCACCCCGCCCGACGGCGACATGGGCGACTATTTCGCCAGCCTGGCCAAGGTGCGGGCCCGGACCTTCGACACGCTGTGGCCCACCCATGGCGCGCCGGTGCGGGAGGTCGGGCCGTTCATCGACGCCTATGTGGCCCATCGCCGAGCGCGGGAAGCCCAGATCCTGGACGCGCTGGGCGCGGGGCTCACGACGATCAAGGCGATGGTGCCCAGCCTGTACGCGGCCGTGGACCCGCGACTGCATCCCGCCGCCGCCCATTCGGTGCTGGCCCACATGATCCAGCTGACCCGCGAAGGCCGCGTCGCCTGCGAGGGGCCTCCCGGTCTCGACGCGACCTACCGGCTCGCCTGACCGCTCTTCACCGCCGCGATCAGATCGCCGATGCGCTGGCAGTTGCGGCCCTGGTCGCCGCCGGCGTCGCGGCCGATCGAACGCATGTCCAGACGCGCGCCCTGGGCGTCGGCGCGAACGCGCAGAACGAGATCGTCCGTCAGGCCGTACCAGAAGCTGCGCGCCATGGCCTCCAGGCGACCATCGGTCGGGTCGTCAGTGACCAGGGTCATGCCCTTGGCCAGCACGGCGGCCTTGGCGGCCTCGTAGACATCGCCGGGCGCGCGGTTGACGACCAGCGGCCGAGCCGCCGGACAGGTCTCGCCGTTGATGGCGGCGATCTCGCGCCCGGCATAGGCCGTCGAGCCGACCGGCAGGCTGGGATCGTCCAGCACGGGCTCGGCCGAGCCGCCGCGCCCGGCCATCGCCGCGTCCGAGAAGGTCAGCGGCGTCTTCCAGTCGGTGGCGACGTCATGGATCGGCGGGGCCTTGAAGAGCGCGTCGGCGGCGATCATCACGCCGAAGGTGACCGCGGTGATCGCCAGGGCCAGGGCGGCCAGCTTCCAGAGGCGGCCAAAGCCGCCGGCCAGGGCCACGACGAGACCCAGAAGACTGGTCGCCACGCCGAGATAGGCCGCCTTCGGGGCCCAGTCGACCGTCATGGCGGCATAGCCCAGGGACTGTCCGATCAGGCCCAGCTTGACGCCCAGCGCGCCGCCGCCGACCAGGATGGCCGGGGCCAAGGCGATCAGCACGGCGAAATCCAGATAGAGGCTCGCCCAAGCTGGCGCTTTGTCCCGTTTCGCCTCGGCCTTGGCGGACGTCCGGGCCGAGGCTTTCGACGCGCCGCGCCGGCTCGGGGTTATGGGGGCGGAGAACGGCGCGAGCGCGTCGGCGTTGGCCGCCTCGCTGGGCTCGCGCAGGCGCAGCGGAGGCTCGACCGGCGTCGCGATCGCCTCGCCGGTCGGAGGGTCCGCCGGAGCCTCGGCCTTGGCGACCGCCGCCGCCGCGGCGATGGCGGCGGCCTCGGCGATGATCGTGTCGGCGACCGACACCGGTTGGGCCTGGGTCTCGACGCCCGGCTCCGGCTCGGAGTCGGGCGAAGCCTCGGCGGCCGTTTCCGGCTCGGCCTCCGGCGCGCGGTCGGCTTCCGGTTCGGGCTCCAGCGGCGCGTCGAGCACGGCCTCGGGCTCGATCGCCTCGGCCGGCTCGGGGGCGTAGATCACCGCAGCATGGCCGCCATCGGCCGCCGCCAGGGTCGGAGCCGACACCGGCGAGGGCTGCAGCGGCGTCTCCGGCAACGCGTAGCCGTCGTCGGCCAGACGCTTGCGGATCAGCTTCTTGTCGATCTTGCCCGTCGCGCCCAGCGGGATGTCGTCGACGAACAGGACGTCGTCCGGCATCCACCACTTGGCGATCTTGCCCTGCAGGTAATCGATCATCTCCTGCTTCGTCGCGGTCTCGCCGTCCTTCAGCTTGATCAGCAGCACCGGCCGCTCGTCCCACTTGGGATGCGGCTGGCCGACCACCGCCGCCAGAGCGACCTTGGGGTGGCCCACGGCGATGTTCTCGATCTCGATCGTGCTGATCCACTCGCCGCCGGACTTGACCACATCCTTGGCCCGGTCGGTGATCTGCATGAAGCCGTGCTCGTCGATGGTGGCGATGTCGCCGGTGTCGAAGAAGCCTTCCTCGTCCAGGATCTTGCCGCCGGCGCCCCGGAAATATTCGCCGGCGATGATCGGTCCGCGGATCTTCAGATGGCCGAAGGCGCGGCCGTCGTGCGGGAGACGCTTGTCGTCGTCGTCCTTGAGGCAGATCTCGACGCCCAGCGGCGGTCGGCCCTGCTTCAGGCGGTAGGGCATCTGCTCGTCATAGGACAGCTTTTCGAGGTCGTCGGTCATCACCGACAGGGTCCCCACCGGCGAGGTCTCGGTCATGCCCCAGGCGTGGACGACCTCGACGTCGTACTTGTCGTGGAAGGCGCGGATGATGCTTTCGGGACAGGCCGCCCCGCCGATGACCACCTTCTTCAGCAGCGGCAGCTTGGCGCCGGTGGCCTCGAGATGCTGCAGCAGCATCTGCCAGACGGTCGGCACGGCGGCCGAGAAGGTGACGCCCTCGGTGTCCAGCAGCTCGAAGATCGAGGCGCCGTCCATCTTGGCGCCCGGCATGACCATCTTGGCCCCGGTCCCCGGCGCCGAGAAGGCCACGCCCCACGCATTGGCGTGGAACATCGGCACGACCGGCAGGATCACGTCCTTCTGCGACAGGCCCATCACGTCGGGCTGCAGGGTGATCAAGGTGTGCAGGAAGTTCGAGCGGTGCGAGTACATCACCCCCTTGGGATCGCCCGTCGTGCCCGAGGTGTAGCAGAGCCCGGCGGCGGTTCCCTCGTCGAATCCGCCCCAGGCGCAGTCGGCGTGGTGCTGCTCGACCAGATCCTCATAGGCGAGCAGGCCCTTGAAGTGCGGCGCATCGGCGGCGGGCGCGAACTGTGACGGCATGTGCTCGCGATCGGTGAACACCACCACGTGCTCGACATGCGGCAGACGCGGCAGGATCGCCGAGAGGATCGGCAGGAAGGTCAGGTCGGTGAAGATCAGCCGGTCGCCCGCGTGGTCGGCGATCCAGGCGATCTGCTCGGGAAAGAGCCGCGGGTTGAGGGTGTGGCAGACCGCGCCGATGCCCATGATCCCGTACCAGGCCTCTATGTGGCGGCCGGTGTTCCACGCCAGGGTGCCGACTCGATCGCCCGGCTTGATCCCCAAAGCCAGCAGGGCGTTGGAGACGCGCTTGGCCCGATCGCGGATCTGGGCGTAGGTCGTGCGCACGATCGGGCCCTCGACCGATCGGCTGACCACCTCGCGATGACCGTGCCAGAGCGCGGCATGGTCGATGATCTTGTCGAGGGTCAGCGCCCCGTGTTGCATCAGGCCTTGCATGGAACTCCGGCTCTCCCGTTGCCTTATCGTTGTTCATACAAGGCTATCGATGCGCGGCGCGACACGCAACGCGCGGCGCTCCTCGCGCGAACGGTCTTCGCCGTCCGCCCCCATCGACGCGGCGCGATGATCCGTCGCAGGCCCGATTTACAGACTCCTCATGGCGATCGGCCGATAGTCGCCGCCGATTCCGGCGAAATGGCTTCGCCGACAGGAGACGTGTTTGCGCTTCGTAGCCGAGACCTTGGCGGACGAGCGGCTGGATGAGGTCGCCGCGGATATCCGGCGGCTGACGCCGTCGCGGGTCATCACCGGGTGCCTGGCCGGCGGGACCGTCAGCTTGGCTCTAGGTCCCAAGCTGGCCTTGGCCTGGCTAACGAGCTTCCTGATCGCCGAAGGCCTGGCCTTCCTCGTCGTGCGCGACTTCGGCGCCGATCGCGCGGTTGGACCGCGCGAGCGGGCGGCCTTTATTCTGGGCGCGCTTCCGATCAATGGCAGCTGGGCCTGGCTGGGGGCCATGCTGTGGCTGCACGGCGACGACCGGTTGAGGATCGCGGCGACCGCCATCTGGTGCGGTCAGCTGGTCTTCGCTCAGCAGTACCGCCATCAGCCCCTGATCCTGTTGATCCTCAGCGCCCTCGCCCCGGTGCTGAGCCTGATCGTCTTTCCGTTCTTCGCGATGAGCGGTCATGACCTGATCACCCAGGCCACGCGGGGATCGCTGTTGCTGCTGATAGCCTGCACGATGAACGTGGCCCTGCGCAATCGCGCCACCGCCCGGCGCATGGACGACCTGACCCAGGGCTTGCGCAATGAACGCGAAAAGGCGCTCGAGGCGGCTCGCGCCAAGTCGACCTTCATCGCCGTCGCCAGCCACGAACTGCGCACGCCGATGAACGGCCTGCTGGGGATGGCGCACGCTCTCGAACGCTCGTCCCTGGATCCCGTGCAACGCGAGCAGGTCGAGCTGATGATCCGGTCGGGCGACAACCTGATGCGGCTGCTCAACGACGTGCTGGACCTGTCGCGCATCGAGGTCGGCAAGGTCGAGCTGTCGCCCGAGACGGTCGCGCCCCGCGACGTCGTCGCCGAGGTGGTCGACGCCTGGCGGGACGCGGCGGCGGCCAAGTCGCTGTCACTGATCTGTGACGTCGGCGCCGAGGTTCCGGACTGGGTGCGGGCCGACCCGCTGCGCATCCGTCAGGTGCTGACCAACCTGGTGTCCAACGCCGTCAAGTTCACCGCTCAGGGGTATGTGCGCGTCAAGGTCGCCGCGACCCCGCTCGGCGAGGCCTGGATGCTGCGGTTCCGTGTCGACGACACTGGACCGGGCGTCCCCAAGGACGCGGCGGAACGGGTGTTCGACAGCTTCACCCAGGCCGACGAGAGCATCTCGCGCCAGCACGGCGGCGCCGGCCTTGGGCTGGCCATATCCCGGGCCCTGGCGCGCCAGATGGGCGGCGATCTGACTCTTACCCCCAGCGCGCTCGGCGCCAACTTCGTCTTCACGGTCCCCGCCGAACGGAGCGCCCCGCCCGCTCCGGTTCCGGAGCCGATCGAGGACGAGGCGGACCTCGGCGCGATCCACGTCCTGATGGCCGAGGACAACGCGATCAACCAACGGGTCGTGCGCGCCATGCTGGAGCCGGCGGGCGTGGCCCTGACCATCGTCGAGAATGGCCAGGAAGCGCTCGCGGCCATGGCTCGCGCCCGCTACGACTGCGTGCTGATGGACATCAACATGCCGGTGATGGACGGCATCACCGCGCTGGAAGCCATCCGCGCCGGCCGAGCCGGCGACCCGGCCCTTCCGGTCATCGCCCTGACGGCCTCGGCCATGGCCGGCGACCGGGAGCGGTTCCTCGACATGGGCTTCGACGACCACCTGGGCAAACCGGTCAAGCCGGTCGACCTGATCACCGCGATCGTCCGCGCGCTGAACCCCGAGCCGCCCGACGAGAACCTGCGGGCGGCTTAGGGTCGTCAGCCCATCGCCTCGGCCAGGGCGCGCGCCTCGTCCTCGAAGGCGCTGACCGTGTCGACCTTGCGCCAGCCGATCTCGCCCGTATCGCGCGACAACTGATTTTCCAGCACCGCCACGTCGGCGTCCGAGGCGTCGTTGACGCGGGCGGCGACGCGGGCGCGCAGGACTTCCGGCGGCGCTTCCAGCCAGACGCCCTGGAAGGCGACGTCATGGTCGCGGGCCAGGGCCTCGGCGCGGGCGCGCTCCTCGGGCTTCAGGAACACCGCGTCCAGCACCACCGAGCGTCCCGCCTTCAGGCACAGGGCGGCGTCGCCGAACAGTTGGTCATAGGTCCGCGCGCTCATCTCCGGCGTATAGGCCTCGCGCGGTAGCCGCTCCAGGGCGGGGACGCCCCAAAGGCGCTTGCGGATCTCGTCGGTGCGCAGCACCACCGCGCCGGGCGCCGAACCCAGGCCCGGAGCGCAGACGCGCGAGAAGGTCGACTTGCCAGAGCCCGACAGACCGCCGGCGGCGATCAGGCTGACCGGCTTGGGAGCCAGATGCTCCAGGGCCGTCTGCAGATAGGCCCGCGCGGCCTCGTCGTCGCCGGTATAGGCCCAAACGTGCGTGCGGACGGCGGCCCGCACGCTCAGCATCAGCGGCAGCGCCGCCAGGCCCGTCCACAGGCCTTCCCCGAACACGCGGGCGGCCTCGTCCAGATAGGCGTTCAGCACCCGACCCGCCGCGTCGCGGCGGCGGCGGAAGTCGAGATCCATCAGCAGGAAGGCCAGATCGTACTGGATGTCGATGTCCGACAGCGTGTCGTTGAACTCGATGCAGTCGAACAGGATCGGCTGGCCGTCCTCGATCAGGATGTTCCCCAGATGCAGATCGCCGTGGCAGTGGCGGGCGAAGCCCTCGGCGGCGCGGCCGTCCAGCAGCGGCCCCAGCCGCTCCAGGGCGATGTCGGTCTCGTGGACCAGGCGCTCGACGGCCTGCTTGCCCAAGCGCGGCGCAAGGCCCCGCAACAGATTGGCGTTCGAGCGGATCGTATAGCCCAGGGCCGAGACGCCGCCGCCGTTGGGACGTAGGGCGGAACCAGCGTGAAAGCGCGCCACCGTCCGGCCCAGCGAGTCCTCCAGCGCGTCGTCGATCGCCCAGGGCTGGGTCGCCAGAACGCCGTTCTGGTCGAAACGGCGCATCTCCAGCAGATATTCGACGATCTCGCCCTCGCCATCGATCTCGATATCGCCGGACGCGGCGCGGGTCAGTCGACGCACCTCGCGATAGATGTCCGGCGCGGCGGCCCGGTTGAAGGTCAGCTCGCGCTCCAGCGCCCAGCGCCGAAGCTCCAGCGTCGAATAGTCCAGGAAGCCGAAGTCGACCGGGCGCTTCACCTTGAAGGCCGAACCGCCGATCAGGAACACCCGCGCGCACGACGTCTCGATCGTGTTCTCGGCGCGCTGACCGAACCAGGCGGCCACTTCCTGCTCGCGCGCGGCTTCCGCGTCCTTGATCACGCCTCGAATCCCATCTTCCAGCGCCCGAATTCCGGCGCCTGGGCTGCATAGCCGAAAGCCGAAGCGGAGTCGCCTCCCGCGACCCTTGCTTCGTCGGGAAGCTATCGGCTAAATTGTATTTCCGAGAATTGTCCTCCCGCGAGTGTCACACATGCTTATCGGTTCAGGTCTCCATCGCTCTGGCGCCAAACGCGAAGAGATCCTCGGCGCGGCCAGGGCCCTGTTCCTCCGGGAAGGCTACGCCGACGCGGGCATGGAGTTCGTCGCCCGCGCGGCGGGAGTCTCCACCGCCACGCTTTACGCCTACTTTCCCAGCAAGGCGGACCTGTTCAAGGCCATCGTGATGGAGACGATCCGTGACGCCGCCGCGCCGGTGCGCGAGGCCGCTCGGGTTCGCGGCGACGCCCGGGCGCGCCTGACCGCCCTGGCTTTGGCCTACGCGACCTTTCTCTCGCGTCCCGACGCGCGGGCCATGTTCCGCATGGTGGCGGCCGAGCGTCGGCGGTTCGAGGACGTGGCCGACTACCTTCTGCAGACCGCCCGCGCGGAACTGGGCGGCGCGGCGATCGCGGTGATCGACGACCTGCGCGCGGCGGGGGAGCTGCGGACCGAGAAGCCCTCCTGGGCCGCCAGCCAGCTGATGGGAATGCTGGACCATCCGACGCTTCTGCTGGGCCTGGCCGCCGGCGACGACCTCCTGCCCAGCCGACCGCTCGCCGAGATCGTCGCCGACGCGGTCGAGACCTTCATGGCGCGGTACGCGGCTTAGCCTCGAAACGCGACGGCCGCGCCAGGGGTCTGGCGCGGCCGTCCTGTTTCCGAATGGGCGTCGGATCAGTTGTTGTCGTCGTCCGAGGCCGGCTGATCGTCGGAAGCCTCGTCCTTATGGAACAGCTTGCCGATCTCGCCTTCGATGGCGTTCTCGCCGACGAAACCCGCCACCAGGGCCGCGCCCTTTTCCAGCAGGTTCGCGTCCGGATCCATCTTGTCCAGCGCCTCTTCGGCGACGACCGCGCCGATCACTTCGTTCAGGAGACCCATGACTTTTCCCTTTGGTTCGCCAGCGGCCGGACGGCCCAAGCTGGGCCTTTAGCCGAGCGTGACGGCACGCTCGAAAAAAGGCCAAAACATGGCCTTCCGTCTACGGAAACAGACGCTTCGTGGTCCAACCCTCGCCGGCCCGTTCGAACACCAGGCGCTCGTGCAAACGGAAGGGCCGGTCGCGCCAGAATTCCAGGGTTTGAGGAACAATCCTGTAGCCGCTCCAATGCGGCGGACGCGGCACCTTGCCCAGGCCAAACTTCAGGCCCATCTCGGCGACACGCTTTTCCAGCGCCAGGCGATCCGGCAGCGGCCGAGACTGGTCGCTGGCCCAGGCGCCGATCTGGCTGTGGCGGGCGCGACTGGAGAAATAGGCGTCGGCCTCGGCGTCGGTCACACGTTCGACGTTCCCGCGAATCCGCACCTGACGGCGCAGCGACTTCCAGTGGAACAGGATCGCCGCCTTGGGATGACTGTCCAGCTCCACGCCCTTGGCGCTTTGCGTGTTGGTGTAGAAGACGAAGCCGCGCGCGTCGAAATCCTTCAGCAGCACCATGCGGGAGTCGGGCATCCCATCGGCGTCGACCGTCGACACCGCCATGGCGTTCGGGTCGTTGAGTTCCTTCTTGCCCGCCTCTTCCAGCCACGCGGCGAACAGGGCGAACGGATCCTCCTCGCTGAGCAAGGGCGGCGGCGTGGCCTCGGCCACCTGGCGGACATAGTCGTCCTCGCTGGGCGAGGCTGGGATCAGGGTCGTGTCGGCGCTCATGGCTTCGATATAGGCCCCTCGACGGCCGAGAGCCACCGTCCGCGAAAGTCTTAACTTAACCCGGCGTTGACCATCCCCGCGCCAGGGTCCGGCGATGACCCTTCGTCCCGCCGCTCTGACGCTCTCGGCCGCCCGCGCCCTGCTGGGCGTCGCCGCCGGCGCGGACGAGCGCGAGCTGCGCAAGGCCTATCGCGAGGCCGCCAAGCGCGCCCATCCGGATCGTCCGACCGGCGACGCGGCGCTGTTTCGCGACGTGCTGGCCGCCTATCGCCTGCTGCAGGAGCAGCCGGTCGTCCAGGCCCATTTTCCGCCGGCCGTGACCTCTCCGCCGCCGATCGCCGATCGCGCCATCCTTGAAATCGACGTCCTGACCGCCTTCGCCGGCGGCGCGGAAGACCTGGCCATCGACGGCCGCCAGCTGCGCTTGAAACTGCCCGCCGGCCTGCGCGAGGGCGACAAGGTGCGGGTCGACGGCGTGACCTTCGAAGTCCGTCACCGCGCGGAGGACGGCGCCCTGGTCCGCGGCGACGATCTGTGGCTGACGGGCAAGGTCGATCCGCGCGTCCTCGCCGAGGGCGGTCGGGTCGAGGCCGCGC